>RZYT01000246.1 GCA_009930195.1 Spirochaetia bacterium
TCGCTAAAGCTGTATCACCTTCATCCCAAAGCCTTCCATCTGCTCATTTCGTGTCTCGTTCCCAACACGCACCACCGCAGCTTGCTCTTCAGGACTTCCATTGGCGAGCACGAGTGTTCTTGTCTCAGGGAAGAACGCACAGTCAACAAAGGGGTTGTTGGTAGAGAAGGAGGAAGCCTTACCCACACTCTGTTCAAGAAGTGAACGCAAGGCAAAGGTATTGTGGGGAGTGTAGCGATACTCACTCAAATAGATACCCTTCCCTTTGCCGAATGCATTACGAGTAAGCACAGGAATTGAGTCTTTTGCCTGTAAAACTTCAATTGAGCCAGCAAGGAGGTAGACACCCTCCTTCTTGGCTAAGGAAAATTCTTCAAACCCGCTATTGGATGGCTCAACCTTCCAGATTCCATGACATAGACGCCTTCCATCATCAATATCGATGCCCAGCACAGGCGCCATGCGTAAGTTGTTGGCATAGCCTTGTACCGCTGATGGTTCGTTGACACCCAAGAACGTTCCTCCCTCATACACCCATTCGGTGAGCGTGGAGAGCACAACATCGTCCTTCCAATGATCTCCCCCACTCCAACTGCTGCCTGCAAAGCCAGCATTGATGATGACATCAAGCGTGGAAAGACTCTTTTGGTTTATCTCCTCAAAACTGAGGAACTCAACCTCATAGGGAAGGCCGGCAAGGCTTTCCAGGATGTTGATCAGATCCAGATCCGGATGCTCATGATAGTGTCCACCGCACGTCCAGGTCCTCAGCTTTCCCCAACTGGTGAGGATACCAATCCTCAGCGGTGCCTTCTGCACTTCAGAGCGTTGGTGCAGTTCCTTGATCATCCTGAACTGCTTTGCAATGTCGGAAATGGTATCGACAAACTCCGGAAAGCCCTCGGTCAGATGCAGGTAGCCACCCAGTCCAATCCTGTCGACAGGCGTTCTCAAAAGAGCCCTGCGAACCTGCACCCAGTACTGCTGGGCATCGAGGGCGGGGTTGCCCCCTTCCTTGAAGGTGGGAGCACCACCAAGGCCTACCGGAAAGAGATAGGGATGCAACCTAAGTTCATGGGTGAGGTTTCCCGGTACACTGCTGCAGAGTCGTACCTCAAAGCCCGAGAACACGCACTTGATGATGCCATCGAAGCCGATGCTCTGGAACGCTTCCGACTGGGGTTCCATACCCACCCAGCTATCATCATAGAAGACATAGGCCTTCTTGCCGTAGCGGTGGACGATGTCCACCAGCTCCTTGCCGAAAGAACATACAAATGCGTTGGTGAACCAGAGGTAGTCCACCATCTTCTGCTTCCATGCAATATGGTTGGGATTGCGATACCCTTGGTTGATGAAATCCTCTGCCGTAAGAGCATACCCATAGGCTTGGGCAAACTGCTCCAGTGCCAAGGGACTTACCGTAAAGTCATAGGAAGCCCAATCGGTGAACAGGTGCTGGTTTCGCTCATCACTGCCCCAGATCCAGACAAAGTTGTAGAAGAGCGAAGTGAACCGCACCACATCAGTCTCAGGATGGTCCTCACACCAGGCAGCCATCCAATTGCGCAAATACTCCCGCACCTCTGGGTTCCGCGGGTCGAGCTGACGAAGCGGCTCCTTCTGCCAGCTGTTGGTCACATGGTTGTACATGTTGATCTCTTCCCAGATCCGATAGGCAAGGAAGTTCACGCTGTAGTGATGCCACTGCACTGCATTGCGAATAAGCACTTTGCCAGTGCTCTCTTCAAATGCCCATTGCGAAGGAGAAACCTCTTCTCCGGTGGTCCGGTCGAATACCTGCCAGAGAGCAACACAGCTTACGTTGATTTCAAACTGGCGGGAAAAGTATTGGCTGAGAAGATTTATGGACACCGTGGTATCAGTACACAGCACCCGCTCACTCTCCAAGAACACCTGCTGCTGGAATTGGGGGTGTTCTTGGGCAAATGCATTGTGCTCGCGAATGATGCAGATGGTGGAGTAGACATCCATACCAGCAGAAAGCAACTCGGAAGAGAGCTTGGTACCCTCACAGTCGCGGATGACATCGGCACCCCACTTCTGTGCCAACTCCAAGGTAAGGTTCTCATACCCAGCTTCACCGGGCATGGTAAAGGACCCTTTCTGATACTGCTCTGCTTTCACCGTCTTATCCTCGCTTTCTTGACGGTAGCATGAGAAGAGAACGGCGTCCAGAATTGTTACTTATTCGTAACGCTTTTCCACGACATACCGCACATCCTCATCAACCTTTTGCCGTACGGCTTCAAGGCTCTCAAACTTGGTGATGGGTCGGATGTAGGTCTTCAGCTCCAAACTGACTTGTTGCCCATAGAGGTCGCGGTTGAAATGCACCAAGAAGGTTTCGATGGTAATATGAGGAAGATCATCAACGGTAGGCCGCAGGCCGATGCTGGTGACGCCCAGATAGCGCACCCCATCTACAATGGTAATCGAACCATACACCCCGTGCTTGGGAAGCAGTTTCTCAGGGGCAATCTTCAGGTTGACGGTGGGCATGCCCACCGTTCTTCCCAACTGTCTCCCATACACCACCTCTCCGGTAAGGGTATAGGAGTAGCCGAGCATCGCCTCTGCCTCTTCCACCTCTCCCGCTTCCAAAGCCATTCGAATTCTTTCGGAGGTAATGGGGAGTTCATGATGGAGAACAGGTTCGGTATAGGTGCTCTTTTCCAGATGTTCTTTTGTAAGGAGTGCATACTCAGCAGCATCAGGGTAGAGCAAGAGCGATTCGCTCTTGCTTGGGGATTCAGAATAGCTGACTGTACCCTTCTTCCCAGCGTACTTCCTGATAAGCGCTTCCCGCTCTTCGGAGGTGGTCAGCGAGGAGCTTTGGGGGAGTGGGCTGAGATAGATCTTCTTGGGCTTGAGGGCCAACAGTGCCTGATGGCCCCTATGCACACCGTCGAAGACGCCGAAGGCACTGCTCATTGGGCACTCCTTCGCCGAGCATAGAAGGCCATCCCGATCACATAATAGACCAAGGTGGCGACCCAGAGTTGCCAGCCACCACCCAGCACGCTGGGAATATACGTCGCAACCAGGATACCGAGAGTAAGGATCGGCAGAATTCTTCCGCCTGGAGCTTTGAAGGAGTTCTCACCCAATTCCGGATGTTGTGTTCTGGAAGAAAGGACCGTAAGACACACAATGGCTACCACGATGACGTTGCAAAGCGCACCGAGGTTGATCAGGATGTTGGTCAGCTGAGGAATTGCAGAGAAGAATCCAGTTACCACGACAACTACTACCGTTGCGCCAATCGGGGATCCTGTCTTCTTGCTCTCCTTGGCAAGGAAGGGGGGAAGAATGCCATTGCCAGCACAGGCTTGCAGGGTATGGGCCGCAAGGGCCATGGTGACG
>RZYT01000247.1 GCA_009930195.1 Spirochaetia bacterium
TGAGGAAAGTCCGGGCTCCATAGGACATGACGCCGGGTAACACCCGGGAGCGGTAACGCTATAGAGAGCACCACAGAAAATATACCGCCGGCTAGCCGGTAAGGGTGAAATGGTGGGGTAAGAGCCCACCGCACCACTGGCAACAGGGGTGGCAGGGTAAGCCTCGTCAGGAGCAAAACCAAGCAGCAGGTAGGGTAGTCCGTCCAAAACCTGCGGGTCGGTTGCTGCAGCCCTTTGGCAACAAGGGGCGTGGATAGATGATCATCATACACAGAACCCGGCTTATTGCCTGCCTTGTTTTTTTGTTGTATAGGGAGAACAGAGGATGATGAGAACACATAGGTTCGCCCTTCTTCTGTTCTCTTTTTGTTTGCTCTTCTTCGGATGTGCAAAGAAAACAGTGAGTCTGGAAGAAATTGCACTGAGTGGTGAGTGGGATACCCTGTTGCAAGCCTCACAGCGTGATTTTTCCCGGACATATCAGCGCAGTGCCCTTTACTATCAGGCATTGGCCCAGTATATGAAGGGAGACAGTGCGCAGGCCTTGGCCAGCCTTGAACTCTATCTTGCCCTCAGTGAGGGTGAACAGCCTTCCCTGGGAGCAAGAACCCTGATTGTTGCCACCGCCTCGAACAGGGGCAAGCCTGAGCTTGTCATCGAGCATGCCAAGGCCCTGGCCGAGCAGGATGCATTGCAAATTCCCTCAGCACAAGCTTGGTACCGCGCCTTGGTGGAGACAGGACAGGGTGATGAAGCAAACCGGGTGTTTCTCACCCATCTGAGATCCACCTTGGATGAGGTGCAGTATGCCCAACTGTTGGTAGAGAGCAAAGCGAGCGGCCCACAGCTCAAGCAGGCTTTCGCACATCTTTCCCTGCAACAGGTTTTTGAACTTTTGCGTCTTGCATCTGTGCAGAACGGGGAAGTGGATTGGATGACGGATGTGCTCGCACTCGCTAGGGAGTATGAGCAGCTGGAGATGACACAGAGCCAGCGCAAGCTCTTGTATGCCCTCCTTGCACAGTTGAGTGCAAAGGCAGAGCAGCGCGTACTGGCAAATAAATATACCACCTTGGCTGAGAGTATATAAGAAGGAACGCCATGCAGATTTTGGATGCACTTGCAGATGATCTTTTGATGATAGAGAACCCCACACGCTATACCGGTGGCGAGTACCACTTTGGGAAGAAGGATTTGGCTACGGTAGAGTTCTTTGCGGCAATGTGTTTTCCCGACCTCTATGAGATTGGGATGAGCAACAACGCCATGCGTATTCTCTATGACCTGCTGAATCAGATGGAAGGGGTTCACTGTGACAGGGTGTTCTCTGTTGCCCCCGATTTTGAGGCTTTGCTCAAGAAACGCGATTTCCCGCTCTATACCCTCGACTTGCAGAAGAGTCTCTCTTCCCTCGATTTCTTGGGCATTTCCATAGGGTATGAGCTGTGTGCCACCAACATCCTGCAGGTCTTGGAGCTTGGACGAATTCCCCTACGCGCAAAGGATCGAGGTGATGAGCACCCAATCGTCATCTGTGGCGGTCCCGCTGCCACCAATCCTCTTCCATTCGCTCCGTTCATGGACTTTGTGTTCATCGGAGAAGCGGAAGGTTCCCTGCAGCAGGTGGTTGAGATTCTGAAAACCGCCAAGAGGGAAGGACTTTGCAGACAAGAGAAACTTGAGCAGCTCAAGGAGCTTCCGTTCCTCTGGTATCCTGGAAAGAAGAAGGCGGTTCGCTTTGTTGACACCACCTTTGCAGATCCAGCAACCAGCCATGCCTATGCATATTATGTGGTTCCCAATTTCAAGGTTGCACAGGACAATGGGGTGGTGGAGATCATGCGCGGATGTCCCAACAGCTGCAGGTTCTGTCATGCCGGCCAGTATTATAAGCCATACCGCCAAAAACTCTATGCAACCATGCGAGAGCAGGTTGAGCAGCATGTCAGCGACTTCGGCTATCGTGAGGTGACGCTCTCATCGCTCTCCAGTGGTGATCATCCGTACATCAAAGAGTTGATCGAAACCCTGAATGCAGAGTTCTCTCCCCGTCATGTGTCGTTCAGTCTTCCCAGTCTGAAGGTAAACTCCTTTTCCTTGGGAATTTTGGAGCAGCTCAGCGAAGTACGCAAAAGTGGGCTTACCTTTGCCATTGAGACCCCGAAAGACGCTTGGCAACGGGCGATGAACAAGACCGTCCCCGTCGAGCAGGTCATCGATATTGCACGCGAGGCAAAGTCACGCGGATGGAAGCTGGCAAAATTCTACTTCATGGTCGGCCTCCCGTTTGTTGACCGCGATGAGGAAAACCAGGCAATAGTTGACTATGTCGGTGCAATCTATGATGCAACCCGGTTGAACATGAACATCAACATCGGAACCTTCATACCCAAGGCCCATACACCGTTCCAGTGGTGCTCACAGCTTACGCCGGAGCAATCCTACACCCAGCTTTCGACGCTCAAGCGCATGATCAATGAGCGGATCAGGGGATGCAAGGTCAGCTATCATGAGCCGAATATCAGCTACCTGGAAGGACTCATCAGCAGGGGGGATGAACGCTATGCCGATGTCATCGAATCTGCTTACCGAAAGGGGTGCAGGCTTGATGCTTGGGATGAGCACATGAAGGCTGACCTGTGGTTTGAAGCGATCAAGGAAGCCTCTTACGATCCAAATTCGTCCATTTTCGAAGCATATGATCTTGAACAAGAGCTTCCCTGGGACTCGGTGAGCATGCGGGTGAGCAAAAAATTCCTCAAGGATGAGTATGAGATGGCAAGAAGCCTTATGCTCACCGAACGCTGCTTTGAACATTGTGAGCATTTGTGCGGAGTCTGCTCCAAGGCAACTCCTGTGGTTGATACATCGTTCAAGGATGATCTGCTCGAGCAGGTCCGCAACAAGACGATCAGCTTTGCCCCGGCAGCACCTGCTGGGCAAAAAACCGTGCAGGTCCTGATCACCTACCGGAGATTCGGTTCTTCACTCTATGTGAGCCATATCAATGCCATGCGCAACTTTGAGATGGCATTCCAACGCGCAAAGCTCAATCTGCAATTCACCCAGGGTTACAATCCCAAGCCGAAGCTTGAGTTCGTGAATCCCCTGTCTGTAGGTGTCACTGGTGAGAATGAGGTGATGCTTGCAGAGCTGATGGTTGAAGAGGGTGTGGATGGCTCTTTGGTGCGTACGAATCTGCAGGCAGCGCTCAATGATGGGTATGAGATCAAGGAAGTGTTGTTTCTCGAACCGGGAAAAAAGGAAACCTTGGCAAAGTATCTCAAAGGCAGTCTGTATACGATAGATGTTCGTGAGGATGATGAGAGCAAAGCCAAACTCATTTCCTTGCTGGAAGCTCCTCAGAAGGGCTATTC
>RZYT01000002.1 GCA_009930195.1 Spirochaetia bacterium
GACCTCACCCCCCTGATCATCTTCTACCACGGGGGTGGCTGGGTCTGGGGCAACATGGACCTGTACAACTTCCTGTGCGCCCACCTTGCTGACATCACCGGGGCATCGGTGCTCTCGGTCGACTATCGCCTTGCTCCCAAGTACAAGTTCCCCACCGCGGTGGAAGACTGCTATGACACGCTCGTCTGGGCTGCTGCGGGTTGCCGCTACTGGAAGACCGACCCCGATCGCATCTATCTGGTCGGGGACAGTGCCGGCGGCAATCTTGCTGCCGTGGTCAGCCGCCTTGCCCGCGACCGCAAGGGTCCGTCCATCGCGGGACAGGTGTTGCTCTATCCGGTCACCGACGGCAGGATGCGCACCACCAGCTATGAGAAGTACAAGGACTCTCCCACCCTGACCGACAAGCAGATGGCCTTCTTCATCAACAACTACCAGCGCGAACCGAAGGACATCCTCAGTCCCAGCTTCAGTCCGCTTTTGGGCAAGGACCACAGCCGTCTTCCCCAGACCCTGATCATCGGGGCCGAGTTTGATCCCCTGCACGACGACGGCATGCTCTATGCCGACGCGCTCGCATCAGCCGACACCCCGGTCAAGTATCTGGAAGTCAAGAAGACCGTACACGGGTTCATCAACTATCCCAAGGCCACCGGAACCGAAGAGACCGAGAGTGCCATCATCCAGTTCATCGGGGGAAGACCGGTGGAGCAGGTGGCCCTCATCAGCCGCAAGGAGTGGAAAAAAGCTGAGCAACGCGAGCTGAGAAACATCAGGAAGCAAAGCAAGCATTTTGTGGATGCACAGCTGGGTTAGGTTAACGTTAACCCAATTTTTATGGGTTAATCATGGGTTAATCATGGGGTTTTCCTTGTTAAAGCACATATGCGTGTTAACCTTAACCCATGAGCATCCTCCTCAAAGATATTGCCCAGGTTACAGGTTTCTCCATCAACACGGTCTCCCGCGCCATGCGCTCAGACCCGAAAATCTCTGCAGAAACCACCCGCCTCATCAAGGAAAAAGCTCACGAAATGGGGTATATCCCCAACTCGGTGGCTGCAAGCATGCGTTCCAACCACTCCAAGATGGTGGGCATCATCAGTGCCGATTCAGCCAACCCCTTCTTCAGTGAAGTGGTGCGCGGCATCGAGGAAGCTGCCACCAAAGCCGATTACCACATCCTCCTGGCCAGTACCGAGGAATCGGTGAAAAAGGAAGCCGATCTGGTGAAGATGTTCCTCTGCCGCAAAGTGGACGGCATCATTGCGATGCCGGTCTTCGACAACAGCAGTGCACATCTTGACCTGTATCGTAATCTGAAAGTCCCTTTCATATTTCCCGGGAGACGCCTCGAGGGTCTTGTTTCGCATAGCATTCTTCACAGCGACCGAGATGGACAGAGGAAGGTACTGGAACATCTGCTTGCCAATGGACATCGAAAAATCCTCTACATAGCTGGACCGAAAAAAGTGAGCAACACCATCGATCGGTTGACTGGAGTCGGGGAAGCGTATGCAAACAATGCTCTCGAGGTGGATCCCGATTACATCGTTGAGGCCTCAGGCCACATCGAGGATGGATACTACCTGACCAACCAAGCGCTCAACCGGGGCTTGGGCTTCACTGCCGTAGCCTGTTTCAATGACATGCTCGCCATGGGAGTACTCAAGAGCCTGTATGAGAACAATCTCTCCGTCCCGCATGACATTGAGGTGTTCGGCTACGACAACCTCTATATGAGTCAGTTCATGCAGCCCAGCCTCAGTACGGTCGATGTACCGAAATACCGGCTTGGGTATGTGGCGATGGAGACCCTGCTGTCCCACATCCAGGATCCAGATCTGGAGTATTGCACCAAGGATTTCCCCACGAGATTGGTCTTTCGGGAAACATCTCGTTAGGAATAACCCATTACCTTGTGTTCCAATAAGGAGGTTCACATGAAAAAGCAGATTCTTTTGGTAGCGTTGGCAGCCATCTTGGCATCCGGCATGCTCTTCGCACAAGCCGCCCCGGAAACAAAAGCGGAAGGACCGATCGAGATCACCTTCTGGTCGCTGTTCACCGGCGGAGACGGCGAGTTCTTTGATGCAATGGTCAAAGAGTTCAACGCTTCACAGAGTGAGATCGTCATGAAGAATGACATGGTGAAGTTTGACAACTACTACACCAAGCTCACTACCGCACTCGCTGCAAAGACCGCTCCGGATGTGGTCGTCGTCCATCAGGGAAACCTGTTGAACTACGTTCCCAGCGGTTCTCTTCTGGCGCTCGACTCCTATGTTGATGCCACAACCCTTGCTGACTTCCAGCAGGCTCCGCTCGATGCATGCCGCTTCGATGGCAAGCTCTTCTCCCTGCCGTTTGATGTCCATCCGATCGTGATGTACTACAACAAGGACCTGATGGCAAAAGCCGGCATCACCAAGGTGCCCCAGAGTGCCCAGGAGTTCATCGAAGCATCGCAGAAAGTGAAGCAGGCTACCGGCAAGTGGGGCACGGCCATCGACAACACCACCGGTGTGTACAAGGCCTACACCCTGGCCCGCCTCTTCATGTCAATGATCGCACAGCAGGGCGGCTCGCTTCTGAATGCCGATGCCACTGCTCCCGCCTTCAACAATGCTTACGGTGAAGCAGCCCTGAAGTGGTTGCAGGATCTGGTGCATGTCTACAAGGTGAACCCCACCGAACTGGACTACGATGCAGCCATGAACACCTTCAAGCTTGGGGAAGCAGCCTTCTACTTCAACGGAGTCTGGGCAACCGGCACCCTGGAGCAGACAGCTGGATTGAATTTCGGTGCTGCACCGCTTCCGGCCATCATGGGTGGAGAGGCCGCATGGGCTGGCTCGCACACCTTGGCCATTCCCGTTCAGAAGAACCAGGATCCCAAGCGGGTTGAGGCAGCGATGACCTTCATCAACTGGATGACCTCCCATGGTGAGATGTGGGCGAAAGCCGGACACATCCCCACCCGCAAGAGTGTTGCCCAGAAGAGCGAAATGAAGGCACTTCCCTACCGTGCAGACTATGCAGCGGCAGCAGCTTTCGCCCTTCCGACCCCGCGCACCGCAGCCTGGGAAGAGATCTACGGAACCTTGAGCGACAAGCTTGAGTTCGCAGTGACCAAGAACCAGAATCCGAAGGCAGCTCTTGCCGATATGGAACAAACGGTGAAGAATATCATTGCATCGTACTAAGCGTTTTTCCTTCTCCCCCCTCGTATGAGGGGGGAATCTCTCGATGGAGGGCCCTCCTATGATACCTGGAAACAAGGACACCCGTGACGGAATCATCTTTTCCCTTCCGTTTCTGGTGGTTTACCTCGCCTTCATGATCTATCCACTGCTGTCGGGGCTCTACATCAGCTTTTTCAAGTGGGACATCCTTTCCACAGCCTCTTTCGTCGGGCTGGACAACTATCGAACCCTCTTCTCCGACGAGAAGTTCTACTCCTCACTCTGGCACACCCTGCAGTTTGTGCTCATGACCACCCCGACGCTCTTGGTTGCCGGTTTTCTCATGGCCTTGGCCATCACCGGCAGCTCCCCCTGGAAGGGACTCATGGAGAACGTCTTCTTCTTTCCCTACATCTTTTCCATGACGGTGGTCAGTACCCTGTGGGCGTGGCTGATGCAGAAGGACTGGGGTATCTTCAACCAGGTCCTGATCAACATCGGTCAGAATCCTGTCAGCTGGCTTACCAACGAGAGGCTGGCCATGTGGTCGGTTGCACTCACCACCTTGTGGTGGACGGCAGGCTTCAACATGGTGCTCTTCGGGGCAGGCATCAAGCAAATCCCCAAGGAAATCTATGAATCGGCGGCCATCGACGGAGCCACGTATATCCAGAGTGTCAGGCACATCACCATCCCCTTGGTCAGTTCCACCACCGTTCTCTGCCTGATCCTCCAGATCATCGCTTCCTTCAATGTCTTTGGACAAGTCTATGTCATGACCGGTGGCGGCCCCCATGGCACCACACGCGTATTGGTACAGTACATCTACGAGACTGGTTTCAAGTTCTTCAAGATGGGCTACAGCGCAGCAATGAGCTACATCCTCTTTCTCATCATCCTGGTGGTCAGCATTCTCCAGTACACCCTGCTGGGGAGGAAGGAGAACGCATGAAAAAGCTCACCTTCTCCAAGAAACAGCTGCTCATCCGCTGCATAGAACTGCTGTTCATCCTCATCTGGGTCTTCCCCCTCCTGTGGATGGTGATCACCAGCCTCAAGCTGGAAGAGGAAGTCATCACCAGGACCTTCTCCTTCTGGCCATCCCATCCCACTTTTGCCAACTACATCAAGGCTTTCACCTCGACCTACATCGTCAACTGGATGGGCAACTCCTTCATCGTTTCGCTGATGGCAATGCTGCTCACCCTCATCATCGACGCTCCCATAGCCTATGCCTTTGCAAAGATCCGCTTCAAAGGAAGAAACATCCTCTTCTGGGCGGTGATGGGCGGCATGATGGTTCCTTTCCAGGTCCTCATCGTTCCCCTCTACCTGCAGTTCAATTCATTCGGCCTGATCAACACCCTTGCTGCCGCATACCTGCCAAGAATTGCCCTGCCCATCGGCATCTTCATCCTCAAGCAGTTCTATGAGGGCATCCCTTCCGACCTGGAGGAAGCAGCCTTCATCGATGGGGCTTCCCGCTACAGGATCTTTGCGCAGATCATCCTGCCGTTGGGACAGTCGGCGATGGCAACGGTGATCATCCTCTCCTTCATCAATGCATGGAACGACTTCCTCTGGCCCTTGATCGTGATCAACGACACCATCAAGTACACGATTACGGTGGGTATCGCCAACTTCCAGGGCACCCATGGAACCCAATACTCCCTGATCATGGCAGGGGCGGCGGTAGCTTCGATCCCGCAGATCTTTTTCTACATTTTCTTCAGAAAGAAGATCATTGCAGGAATAGCCACCAGTGGAATGAAAGGATAAGGACGTGATACTACAAGAACTCTCCGAGCAGAAGGTTGAGCTTTTCGCAGCCGATTCGCTGTGCATCCTCTCCTACACGCTCACCTACGAGGGAAAGCGACGCACAAGTGCTGCCTTGACCATCAAAGGCACACAGTTGCGAGCCGAGTTCCCCGGCATCGCTGTCATAGAGGACTCCTTCACCCTTGCCGGTGATTTGATCATCCTGAAGCGGAAGTGGCATATCATGCAACGTGGTTCCTATCGCTTGCAGGCAGCCTTCTCCTATCAGGATGGGGAGAAAGAGAACTCGCTCTTCATCCCAGCAGTCTGGTACCAGGACAACCTCAAGGGCAAAGGCTGCTTTCCCTCTCCCGAACGCAGCACCAGCTGGTCCTTTCTGGAAACCAGGATGGCCATCCCTTGCTGCGCCCAGCTCTCCAACGGACAACAGCTCTTCAGCTGTGCCACCGAGCCGGCGCAGGAAGAGCGCTTCCTTTCCTCGGTTGCTGCCGAACGGCATGGCATTATCATCTCCATTCCCGGCAGTGAATGGCCCTACAGTTACCGTGGCAAGCAATCATTGGTCGACACGTCCCAAGATAGTCTTCCCACCTTGGAGGTAGGGGCGGAAGGTCTGGTCTATGAACGGACCTTCTATCTTGCAAACCAGAAAACCAGTGACAGCCAGGGAGGGTATTGCTCCTTTGTGGCCGCTCTCCCGGAGCCGGACAGGAAAAAGTCCCCTCGCATGCCGGCATGGCAGGACTGGTTCGAGTACAAGCTTACCCGCCTGATCAACCTGGTCAAGAAAACGGAGAACGATCTGGCCTACCTGGCAATGGGTGAGGGAAATGATGAGGTGCAGGATGTCTATGCCTTCACCGCAGCCTCCTTTCTGGTCAAGAGCCTCCAAGGCGCATACGAACTGGCAAACCTGAGTTCCTACCAGCCCAAGCTTGCGTGCCTCAAGCAAGCCAGAAAGAACCTCGCTTGTACGTTTGGCCTTCAGGATGATGGGCTGCTGCTTGCACAGGTGGCAAAACGGATTGCAGACTTTTTTCTGCAGGCTGAGATCAGCGAAGGGGTGTTCCAGGACAACTATGACCTGAACAACCATATCTGGGGAGGATACCTGGGTATCGGGGAACATCCCGAATTCCGCTCGATGGTGAACAGCCGCTGCAACGGGGAGGCGATGAAGCACTATGTGCTGCTTGCCAGAACGCTCCACCATCTTGGCTATGAGGAGGGATCGTACCTCTCGCTTGCCCGCAGGGTGGCCCGGTTCTACTGCGAGGCACAGCTCTCCTCGGGCTCTTTCGGTCGCTGGTGGACGGAGAAGGGAAAACCCGGCGACATCCAAGGGACCAACGGGGCGTACGTTGGATCGTTCTTCTGTGCCCTCATCCCGTACCTCAACGATGAGGATCCGCTCAGAAACGATTTGCTCAGTGCGGTACACCAGGCATACAGCTTTTACAGCGAACTTGCCTACGAGGGCTTGTTCTATGGGGATACGCTTGATGCGGACTCCTGTGACAAGGAAGCCGGGGTCGCCTTGCTCTCCTTCTTCCTCGATCTCTACACTTTGGAGAAGGACAAGCGCCAGCTTGAGAGCGCTCGCTTGTGTGCACAGTTCATCGTGCAATGGATCTGGCAGAGAGACTCCTACCTGCCGCCGGAAAGTCCGCTTGCACAGCAACAGTTCTGCACCCGCGGAATGACCAGCGTATCGGTTGCCCACCATCATCTCGATTTCTATGGGATGGCGATTGCCTACGAGTTCCTCCGCTATGCATCCTTTTCCGGCGACTCCTTCTTCAGGCAACAGGCACACCTGATGATCCAAGCGTGCAGGCAGCTGGTTGCAACCGAGGAGAATCTGCTGGGAAGGGATGTCTCCTTCGTAGGGTGGCAACCTGAGCAGCTGAACCATACTGCGTGGGAGTATTTTGATCGTCCTGAGTTGATGCATGGGCACTATGCCATTGATATCGCCTGGGTGACGGTGCTGACCTTGGGCTCCTATGAGCAGATCAGGACTGATTTTCCCGAGGACTTGGAGGAGTAAGGAATGCAACGAATCAGTGTGGTGAGTCTGAATCTTTGGAATACCGAGTACTGGGAAGAGCGCAAGGACTGTGTGGCATCATTTGTACAGACCTATGCTGCCGATGTCTACTGCTTCCAGGAAGTACGGCCACAGACCCTGGCATTCCTGGATGACGCCTTGCACGGATATGTGCGTATTGAAGGGGAGGAAGAAGGCTGGCGGTGTGAGAACAGCATCTATCTGAGAAAAGACCGCTTCGAGGTGGACTCATTCGGAAGAGTCGACCTTCAGATGCCGGAAATACATCGTGGACTGTTCTGGACCAAGGTGCGTACCACAGAAGGAACACCGCTATTCATCGGCACGATGCATCTGACCCATCAGCTCAATGCAGATGAGCTGCGGACCGGAATCGGCTACCGTCATGCAGAAGCTCACCTTGCTGCAAAAGCGCTGAATGAGCTGGCAGCGGACGATGCTGCGCTCATCTGCGGGGATTTCAATGACCCGGTGCATCCAAGCTGGATCTTCCACGAGCAAGCAGGATTCTCTGATGTGTTCACCTTGCTCGGTCTGGCAGCTCCTGTCACCTTCCCCTGCCCCTATCTCAGCAGCGAACGCTTCCTGGTGGAGGCAATCGACAAGATCATGATCAAAGGACCTATTCGGCCGGTTCTGGCAACCAGTCCGCAATTCATGACGGTAGGGGGTGCCTTATCCGACCATTGGCCGGTAGCGGCCGTCCTCGATCTCTAGAACAGGGAGCTGATCATAGGAAAAAGTGCATGGGCGAGGGCCTGATGGCCCTCCCTATCCATGTGCAGCTGATCGATTTCTGATGGTTGTGCAACCTGGGAAGCATCAAGAAAGAGCACATCCTGCTCTTTTGCCATCTGCCTGATCGCGGGGGCAAGCTTTCTGCTCAACGTGGATGAGGATGCATCATAGCTGACAAACGGAGCCTTCTCTATCTCCAGGCCGATGTGGATCGGAGAGACAACAAGCACCTTGGGGATGGGGTACCCTTCCCCATAGGGGTAGGTCCGAATCAGGGCAATCAATTGCTCCAAAGCCTTGGCGATGATTCGCTCACTGGCTTTGAAGAAAACCTTGCAGTCGTTGGTTCCCAGACTGACGATGACCAGATCGATGGGCCGGTGGCTCTGCAGGGCTACCGGGAGGAACTGCTTTCCGCACCGGTTGGGTTCAAGGGGGTCGTCAAAGACGGTGGTACGCCCACCCATTCCTTCCTCGATGATGCGGTAGGAAGGGCCGAGCAGACCAGAGAGAATGCCGGTCCAACGATCCTCATAGGACCATCTCCCACCGCTTGGGTTGGTACCGAACGTATTGGAATCACCGAAACAGAGTATCGTATGCATAGGGTGAGTGTAGCAAGAGATTCCCCTAAATAAAAGGCCAGTGATCGGGAGAATCACTGGCCCAAGGGATTTGTGTTGCAAATAAACACTGATGTCCATCGAGAAGTAGGAAGCTCTGCAACAGCGAGGGAGAAAAACACCTACCGGCAAGCAGCACCGATTGAAGTAGAATCATCGGCAGGAACGGGGGACCAATTTCCCAATTGGCTATCCCACTGTTCTCCTCCGTTTCATGTCCCTTCCTAACACTAGGATATGTGTAAAAGTGGTATATTGTCAATAGAGCTACTATTATAGCATTATCATATATAAAATTATCGAATGTTTTTAGCATTATATCGTTAATCCTGCTTTTCTAATTTTCTTGTGTCAGAACATTTGCTTAATTTAGTTGAATTTTGGCAGTTTCCTTCCGATCAGGTCCAATTATATCTTCTGTCCTGTCACAACCAAGTATTCACTCTTTTTTTATCTACATATTGACGAATCAATGGGGACAGACTATAGTTGTCCTTGGCAATTATTGCCTACAAGAATCAATTGGAGACCAGCATGCTTGACTTATGTGCCATTCGGAGATTGCAGACATCACTACGCACCTTCGAAGAAGAACTCAAACGCCAAACCGGCCTTTCATTCAATGACGCACTCCTATTGTGTGCAGTCAACAAAGGCATCCAAGAACCCGGAGCCCTGGCAAAGGAGCTGGAGCTCTCTCCTTCCCGACTGACCAGAATCCTGGACAGCTTGGAAGGCCGTTCGCTCATCAAACGCAGCCTCAGCAGCGCAGATCGCAGGAGCCTTACGGTAAGCCTGACCGAGCAAGGCTCGGCCATGGTACAGACGTACAGTTGCTCGGAGATCTGTCTCCCTGAGGATCTTGCATTCACCCAAGCCACTACTTAGGAGGACCTATGGCAAAATATCTCATTGTCGGAGGAGTCGCAGGAGGCGCAGGAACCGCCGCCAGGCTCAGGAGAAGGGATGAAAACGCCCAAATCATCATGTTCGAGCGCGGAGAGTACATCAGTTACGCCAACTGCGGGCTGCCCTACTATGCCGGAAATGTCATCACCGAGCGCTCCCGCCTTTTTGTCATGACACCCGAGCGGTTCGCAGAGAGCCTGAACGTTGAGGCGCGTGTTCTCAGTGAGGTGGTCTCCATCAACCGCGAAGCAAAGACCATCCATGTCAGGGACCTGAAGAACAATACCGAGTATGACGAACGGTATGACACCCTCATCCTCTCACCCGGTGCCAGCCCTGTCCGTCCACCCATCCCCGGCATCGACCATCCGGCCATCCTCTCACTGCGCTCAGTATCCGACATTGACCGGATCAAGGAGAAAGTCGACAAAACCACCACCAAACGCGCAGTCGTGGTTGGCGGCGGATTCATCGGCTTGGAGATGGCAGAGAATCTGAAGGAACGCGGTCTGGAAGTCTCAGTGGTGGAAGCTCTGGAACAGGTGATGAACATCATCGACTACGATCTGGCTGCCGAAGTGCAGCAACACCTGAGAGCCAAGGGAGTGAACCTGTATCTCAAGGATGGGGTTGCCGCATTTGAGGGACATGAGAGCATTGTCAGCGTCCGCCTTGCGTCAGGAACACTCATCGATGCGGACCTGGTCATTCTTTCCATTGGGGTACGACCCGACACTGCTTTTCTCAAGGAAGCAGGAATCGAACTGGCAAAGAACGGGGCGATCAAGGTCGACCCCTACTTCACCACCAATGACAAGGACATCCGTGCAGTCGGTGATGCCATTGAGTTCACCAGTCCCCTGACCAAGAGTCCCGTCACCGTGCCGCTGGCAGGACCTGCCAACAAACAGGCACGCCTCTGTGCAGATGCCATCATCGACGGGAACAAGAAGCCTTATGAAGGCACCATCGCCACCAGCATTGCCAAGATCTTTGACATGACGGTGGCCTCAACCGGGCTGACTGAAAAAGGCCTGAAAGCAGCAAAGCTTCCCTACCGCTGTGCAGTCACCCATGCAGGCAATCATGCCGGCTACTATCCCAACTCACTGCAATTGACCCTCAAGGTCCTCTACCATCCCAAGACAGGCAAGATCTGGGGTGCGCAGGGTGTCGGATATGATGGTGTGGACAAGCGAATCGATGTCATCTCCGCCTTCATCGGCAAGGAAGGGACTGTCCAGGACCTCGCAGAGTTTGAGCAGGCCTATGCACCCCCGTTCTCCAGTGCCAAGGATCCGGTGAACATGGTCGGCTTCGTTGCCGTCAACGTTCTGGAAGGATTCAGTGACACCATCAGCTGGGAAGAAGCAGAAACAGCACGCAAGAGTGGTGCTTTCATGCTGGATGTCCGTACTGAAGAGGAGTTCGAGCTGGGTGCCATTGAAGGGGCTGTAAACATTCCCAATACCGTGCTCAGGGATCGTCTCTCCCAGGTTCCCAAGGACCGTGAGATCATCGTCAATTGTGCCATGGGGTTGCGCGGATATCTGGCCGAGCGCATCCTGAGGCAGAACGGCTACACCAAGGTGAGGAACCTCACCGGTGGATTCAAGACTTACGACAGTGCAGTGCGCGAACGGGAGCTCTTGGAGAATCGTCAGAAGGTATCGGTCAAGGATGAGGCTGGACTCATCAACCATCTCAATGAGGATGGATCCTTCCGCAAGCGCTCCGAGAACAAGATTTTCAAGGTTGATGCCTGCGGCTTGCAGTGCCCGGGACCGATCATCCGCCTGAAGAAGGAAATCGACAACCTCGAGCAAGGTGACCGTATCGTCATCAAGGCTTCCGACCCCGGTTTCGGCGTCGATGTGCAATCCTGGTGCAAGCTTACCGGCAATGAGTTGGTGAGTGTCACCACTACCAATGGCATCATCGAGGCAATCATCGGAAAAGGTAATCCTGCTGTATGCGCCATGCCCGCCTCTGCTGGGGAAAAGCCGGCAATCTGCGACCCGGACAACGGGGCAACCATGATTGTCTTCTCCAACGACCTTGACAAGGCATTGGCCTCATTCGTACTCGCCAACGGGGCTGCTGCCACGGGTAAGCCTGTGACGATGTTCTTCACCTTCTGGGGCCTTTCGGTTCTTCGCAAGAAGGATGCACCCAAGGTGAAGAAAGACTTCATGGGGAAGATGTTCGGTGCCATGCTGCCCAAGGGTATGGAACAGCTTGCGCTCTCATCCATGAACATGGGAGGAATGGGCGCAAAGATGATGAAAGGCCGCATGAGGAAAAAGCATGTCGACCAGGTCGAGCAGATGTTCGAGGAAGCCAAGAAAGCAGGGGTTCGCATGGTCGCATGCCAGATGTCCATGGACATCATGGGCATCACCAAAGAAGAGCTGCATGACGGCGTTGAAATCGGAGGGGTTGCAACCTACATGGGAGCAGCTTCCGAAAGCAAGATCAATCTTTTCATCTAGACTGCATCTCAATAGTGGGGTGGCCGTTGCTCTCCGAGCAGGCCATCCCCGCTCTCTTCCACCATATCGGTGACCCGTTTCTCCAACTTCTCGAGACGGCTTTGCAAAAGTGCGATTTCCTTGGCTTGTTCCGTCACCACCGAGTCAAGGGTGACTATCGTCTCCTCCGCATACGCAAGTTTCACTTCCAGCTTGGTCAGACGTTCTTCCATAGTAGTCGCTCCTTCTCACCCCCATCCTAGCATGGAGTGACGGGGAGGGCAATGCAGGGCATGTTGCAACACAAATGAGGTTTGTGCAATTTTGGCTTGCCAGATGGGCTGAACGTGCTATACTGACATGAGTTTTGTTGCAGAATGGTGCAAATAAAGGAAAAGACATGAAAGGCGAACGAGTTGCACAACTTGAATTGTTGCTGCATTCCCATCCGGAAGGCTTGAGACGAGCCGAAATTGCACGGAGATTGGGAGTACACCGCTCTACCATCAGCAGATATGTTGATGAACTGAAGCTCTATATCGACATCTATGAAGAGAACAATCTCATCAAGATCAAGAATCGGGAAGAAGATGAGAACATCGCCTTGAGCGTCTATGAAAGCCTTGCCTTCAACCTCTCAGCAGAGATGCTGGCAAGCAGCACCGAGTTCCAGAACCCCCATCTGGCCTCAGGTCTTCGCAAGATCGCCATGAACATGCGTTCCTATGCCCCGAAAATCAGTGAGAATGTGGTGAATCTTGCCGAGCAGATCGACAAGCAGTTGCAGGAAAGAAAGGAGAGCAGCAAATTCAATGCCATCCTGGAAGTCCTGATTGACAGCTGGGTCTCGGGACGCATCGTACGGATCGTACAGAGCCTGAAAGGCTTTGACCCGATCGAGACCGAGCTCGCCCCCTACTTCATCGGGTTCCGTGAGGAGGACACCGGGGGAAGACACCCCATCAGTGTCACCGGAAGATTGCGCCACACCACGGAGATTGTTACCATCGACATCAGTACGATCACCAGCGCCACCATCCTGGATGAGACCTATACGATTCCCGACAACCTCAAACCCTTCAAGTTCCCCGAGAGCGAGGAGCGCTATGAGAGCATCGATATGATACCGCTGAGCCTCAGACTCAAGGAACGGTCGGCAATGAACGTCTTCCGCTCCGTGGTGCACGGAACTCCGGTGTTTGAGAAACAGAGTGACGGTTCACTCATCTGCAATATGGATGTGGAGAACTCAATCGAGCTCTACCTGCGAATCATCCAGTGCGGCGACTCTGTGGAAATTCTCGGTCCTGAGTCCTTCCGCAAGAAGTTCTGCAAGATGCTGAACAAGATCCTGGCCTTGTACCAGTAATATTTTCCTTGCCCCCCATCACGAAAATCGCTATGCTGAATAGCAGGAGGAAACGACCATGAAAGAGTATGAATGCGATCTCTGCGGGTATGTGTACGACCCGACTGTAGGTGACCCCGACAACGGAATCAAACCCGGAACAGCCTTTGAAGACCTTCCCGAGGATTGGGTATGCCCTCTCTGCGGAGCTCCTAAGTCTGACTTCTCTCCCCGCGACTAAGGTTGTGGGTTTTTACAGACGGGGTAGGCAAAGCCTTCCCCGTTTTTTTGTATCCTCACACTCCTTCCCTGAGAAACTGCAAGACATCCTCCCTGAACCGCTTCCCCCCAGCTGGGTGGGCCATGTGTGCATACAGGCAAAGCCTGGCATTCGGAATACCGGCGGCAGTCTCCCTGAATAGTTCGGGACTGTAGAAATAGTCATCCGCCTCGGCGGTCACCACCAGATCGGTTGGGTCCTCCGGATGATGGAGTGAAAGCAGAAAGGCAATGAGGCCAACCCACTGCGAAAATACCCTTGCTGTTTCATCCGACCAATGCGGTGGTCCATTGGATGGCACGCTCGATCTCACCATCCAGCAAAGGTCCTTCCTTGTCGCTGACGATGAATCCGATGGGCTCTCCAGCGCGTACCCCTCCCTTTTTCACCAAGGCGCTCATGATCGGTTCGGCAGCATACCCGAACAGTCTCACCAGGAAGGTAAGAAATCGGTTGCCGACTTGCTTCACATCCACCCGGGTATCAAAGGAGGCAACCTTCACTCCCTTGATACTTCCAGCCGGAAGGTTCTTCAGAAAAGCCTTGACCGACGGCAGGCTCTGGAAGGCTTGGGTCGGAGAACCGACGATCAGAAAATCCAACCCCTCGAGATGATCAGGTTTCACCTCCCCCACTCGGAGCACGATCGCTTTGCATGCCCCTCCGATTGCCTTCGCTATTGCCTCAGTATTCCCGTATGCAGAGTCATATACCACCAACGCCTTCATCACGCTTCCCCCTCTGTATGATTGTATTCATTTTTTCACCCAATACAAAACAACACAACCCCTTGCCCACGAAGAATATGTCAACTTGATTCATTCACTCTTTCATTCGCACACAGGAAAGCCAAATTGTAGTATCTTGAAACCATCAATGGAGGAAGACTATGCCAGTATTGCAAGCAATCAATGACAGAAGAGCCTATCGTGCACTTGATGCCAAGCCTGTAGAAAAGGATATCCTTGTGCGCTTGGTCGAAGCAGCACATACCGCCCCCTCATCCATGAACAACCAGCCGTGGCGCTTTGTGACGGTCACTGACAGTGAGGTGCTCGAAAAGCTGAGAAAGACGCTTTCACCAGGCAACTATTGGGCATTGAAGGCGCCAGCCATCACGGCAGTTGTCACCAACAAGTCATGGGGCATGACGTTGGGCAACCGTGATTTCGCCCCATTTGAACTGGGCATGGCGGCTATGGCCTATCAGACCCAAGCAGTCGCTGAGGGCCTGTACGTCCACCCCATTGCCGGTTTCAACGCGGATGAGGCGAAAAAGATCCTCAATATCGCAGATGAGGATACGCTCATGATTATGCTCGTGGTTGGGTATCCTGGGGACAGCTCATCGTTGAATGAAAAACATCTGGAGAGTGAGAAGGGCAAGAGAATCCGCCTTCCGCTTGAGAAGATCCACACCTTCGACTCCTTCACCGACCAGATCAGACCGCAACCCAAGTAAGGATGATGGGAAGTTGGGTACACCTACGAGGTTACTGTAGGTGTACGATTTCCTGATTGATGACATCGTTCAGACGCTCTTCCTCGGTGATGATCATTGAACTCTCCCTGAGGAAGGAGCTTCCGATCATGGCGGCGACCAAGAGTCCTCCCAGCGAGGAGAGCAGCATTACCGAGTATTGCTCGGTCGTCACCAAGCTGATGATCAGGATACACGCACATCCAGCCTGGCTGAAGAGCAAAAGCATGCCTTGGATGATCTCCTCATGGATACCTTGCCCCAGCTCTGCAGCATACTGGCTGCCAAGAGGAACGGAGGCCAGCAAACTCAATCCGACAATCGAGGCCCCAATCAATGCGATCGCCTCACTGCCAAGGAAGACCTGACCAATCTGTTGGCAAAACACCAGCAGCAGGATTCCGGGAATCGAACAGACATTGCAGAACACGAAAAACAGCTTTCTCCTACGGAACCGATCCGAAAGAGCAGGAATCAACACAGCCCCCACCATACCCCCTGCCAGCATTGCGATGCCAAGCAGGCCGTTTGAATCGGCAAATCCGAGAAATGCGCTGATTTCATCGACCTTGATGAAAAGGATCATCAAGACTCCCCAGCCAACAGAGAAGATGATCGTGAGACCCCTCAGCGAGGTATTTGCGTTCAATGCACGGAACGAAGCCAAGAAACCTTCGTTTTTCTTGCCGCAGAGGGAAGAGGAAGGTGTGGGAGGATTTTCCCTGATCAGGAAAGCAGGTATAAGGGCCAGGATGGAGCTGAAAAGCGCATAGAACTGCATCATCCGATCAAAGCCATTTCCCCATGCAGGATCGTTTGCGCGGGTGACAACCATCAGCGGGGTGATGATCATGACCAGGGCAAGACTCAGATACTGGCTTGCCGAGGTGATGCCCACCGCCATTCCGCGCTCCCGGATGGGAAACCAGCGTGAGACAATCTCGGTAATGCTGGTCAAAACCAAAGCTTGTCCCAAAGCAAGGATGAACTGACCGAAGAGAACCGCAAGAAAGCTGGAAAGATAGAGCCACTTGGTCATGGACCCGAAGATGATCAGGCCACTTGCAATCCACGTCGCCCATCGGATCCCGAGACGGTGCAACAGATAGGAGGAAGGAATACTGGCAACAACAAAGACCAGCAGATAGGTCAGCGAAAGAAGATCAACCGGACTGGCATACCGCAGGGGAAGCTGGCCTTGGTAATAGTGATTCGCCACCCTCCCCACCGGGGCCAGGTTGAGCCACTGGACCTCCACCGAAAACATGAGGAGTACCAAGGAGAGCAGGATAAGATACCGATAGCGATACGCCTTCACACTTTTCATGAGATACAGCATACAGCATAGCGTGTCACTTGTATATCTTCACTGGCTAAGAGAGGACAAATCGCCTATACTCCGGGTATGCAAGATACCATCAACCTACTGCTTTCACGACGTTCGGTTCGTTCCTTTGAGAAGCGAGCCATCGAGGATGAACAGCTTAAGCTGCTCAAGACAGCAACCCTGCGCGCCCCTACGGCGGGGAATATGGCACTCTACTCCATCGTGGAGGTCCACGATGCGCAGAAGAAGCAGAAACTCAGTGAAATTTGCGACAATCAGGAGATGATCGCCCAAGCCCCGCTTGTCTGGGTCTTCCTTGCTGACATGCAGAAATGGGTGAACTACTTCCACGAAAGCCTGGCAGTCGAAAAGGCCGGGAAGGACAACCTCGCTTCCTATCGGAAGCCCGGTCTTGGAGACCTGCACCTTTGCATGCAGGATGCCATCATTGCGGCACAGAATGCAGTGGTCGCAGCAGAAGCTCTGGGAATCGGGTCGTGCTACATCGGTGATGTGATCGAGAACTTCGAGGCTTTGAGAACTCTTCTCGACCTGAAGCAGTACACCATCCCTGCCTGTATGCTCATCTTCGGCTATCCGAAGGGGAAGAAGCCGGTCAAGCTCACCCCACGATGCCCTGAAGACTCCATCTTCATGCAAGATTCATATCAGGAACCACATCTGAAGCAACTGGAGGAGGCGTTTGCACTGCATGAACAACAGCGCAGAGCCACCAACTCCCTCCCCTATGAAAACACAGGGACCCTTGCCGACTACTACTACCTGCGCAAGCATACCAGTGCCTTCATGGAAGAGATGAACCGATCGACTTCGGTCATGTTTGATTGGTGGTGCAACGGCTAAATTTCTTGCGTCAACTCTGCTTTCCCACTACCATACAGCTATGGCTTACACGATACTCCTGGTAGATGATGAGACGGCGGTACGCGACGGAATCCGCTCCCGTACCCCATGGGAAACCTATAATTTTGAGGTCATAGCAGAGGCCGGAAACGGCATCGAGGCATTGGAACTCGTTGAGGAGTTGCGTCCTGACGTTGTCATCACCGACATCCGCATGCCATATCTGGATGGGATGGAGCTGATCCAGCAGATCCGCAACTCCCATCCTGCAACGACACTTGTCATTCTCAGCGGCTATGATGAGTTCACCTACGCCCAGCAGGCGATGCGGTACGAGGTAAGCGAGTACGTGCTGAAGCCTGTGTCCGTTGAGGACCTGAGCAAGCTGCTCGAACGACTGGGCAAGCGTCTGGACGAAGAGATCAAGCGCACCCAGGACCAAGATCGCCTCCGGCAATCCTATCTGCAGGCGCTCCCCCTGATCAGGGAGAAGTTTCTGGTCTCCTTGCTCACTACAGCCCAGCCCCTCTCCGATACTCTCTTGGTCAGCAAGGCCCAGGAGTATGGGTTCGACCTCAACAAGGACGAGTTCATGGTGGCGCTCATCGAGACAAACCACTACCAGGACGATCCCTTGCAGGCTATGGCCATGCTGGAAGTCATCGAGGAGACACTCAAGAAGGAAGGAGGAGGCCTCGCCTTCCAGTTCGAGAACCAGATCGTAATCATCTTCAGTGCACACAGTCATGCACAGAACCAGTATGATGCAGTCTTCCGAAAGCAAACCTACCGCAAGGCAGAGCATCTGAAAACCTACCTCGAGAAGTACTCCTTCGATGCAATCATGGGAGTGGGCAGCTTGGTCCACACTCCTTCTGCCATCACCGTTTCCTACCATCAGGCACTCACGGCACTCAACTACAGCACCTGCTATCCGGAACAATCCCTCTTTTTCATCAGCGATCTGGAGCATAGTAGCTCCGAGGAAAGCGTCGGGAAACTGCAGGAGATGAAGTCAAACATCCTCATTGCGGTGAAAATCGGCAGTGAGGAGCAGGTCGTCGAGGGAGTGAACCAGTTGCTTGGAGAGCATCTGGCTTCTCTCGGATTGCAGGAGATGCAGGCACTCCTTCTGGAACTCTCTTCCTCCCTGCAAGACCTTGCCCACTCCTATGGGCACTCCCTCTTCACCATCGGTGAGGAGGAGGGACGCAACCTCTTCTCCGAACTGGCCAGCCTCACCACCCTGGGCAAGGCAAGAAGATGGTACACCCGCCTCTGCCTGAACCTCAGGGAGATGATTGCAGGCCAACGGGAGAACAGCCACATCCAATTCATAGGACAGGCAAAGACCTTGATAGCAAAGCACTTTACCGAAAGCGGATTCGGTCTTGAGCAGATCTGCGAAATGATAGGGGTGAGCCCTTCTTACTTCAGCTCCACCTTCAAGCGGGAGGTGGGAGCAAGCTTTGTACAGTACCTTACCGGAATGCGGATGGACAGGGCAAAGGAACTCTTGCTGAAAACCGAGGGCAAAACCTATGAGATAGCACAAGCGGTAGGGTTTGCCGAACCGAACTACTTCAGCTTCTGCTTCAAGCGACATGTGGGACTCTCACCCTCACAGTACCGACAGGCCAACCGATGAAAAGCATCCGAGGCCCCCACTCCATCAAGACCATCCTCTCCATCGCCATCGCTGTGGTCTCCATCTCCTTCACCCTGCTTGTCTCTGCAATCCTCTATACCCAGTTCAGTTCAACCATCAGGGAGAATGCGACCGTCTCCACCCGTGAGATTGTGCGACAGGTGAATGCAAACCTGAATTTCTACACCAACGACATCCTCACCATTGCCGGCTATGCACGGGATCTTTCCAAGCAGACCAATGACCTGCCTCGCGATGAGATCGAGCAACGCCTGCGTTCCATCGTAGACAGCAGACAGGACATCGTCTGTCTGGTCCTTTTCGATCTGGAGGGCAAGGCGGTGCTTTCCACCAGTGATGCAAAACTGCGAAGTGCCGATGAGATCAAAGACCAGACCTGGTTCACCAGAGCCCTCGGAGGAGAAGGGAATTTCTACTTCACCGGTCCGCATGTCCAACAGCTCTTCACCTCCAGCTACCCCTGGGTCATCACCTACAGCCAGCAGATCAGCTACCTCGATGAGGCAGGAGAAACCAAGCATGGGCTGTTGGCGATCGACATGAACTTCTGGGCGGTGAGTGAGCTCTGCCAGAACGCACGACTGGGATCCACAGGCTATGTCTACTTCATCGACAACAATGGGAAGGTCGTCTACCACCCCTACCAACAGCTGATCAATTCCGACCTCTTCAACGAGGATCTGGATGCAGTACAAGAACACATCTTCGGGACCTTCACCAACACCTTTGAGGGAAGGGAACGGCTGGTGATCGTCGATACGGTCAACAATGCCCGCTGGAGAATTGTGGGAGTTGCCTACATGGACGAGCTGATGTCGGGCTTGGACCAATACACCTCGGTAATGTTCCTGGTGCTCGCCTTCTGCATCGTCATCACCATCCTGCTTTCCCGAGTCGTATCAGCGTACATCAGCCGTCCCATCAGGGAGCTGGAACGGTTGATGAACAGCGTGGAGCGCGGCGACTTCTCCGCTCCTCCCACCGTAGGAGGAAACCAGGAGGTTGCAGCCTTATCGCAGACCTTTGCCCTGATGGTCGGGCGCATCCGCCAGCTCATGGATGACATCGTCAAGAGCCAGGAGATGAAACGCAAGTTCGAGCTCGATGCCCTGCAGGCAAAGATCAATCCGCACTTCTTGTACAACACCCTCGATTCGGTCGTCTGGATGGCGGAACAGAACAATACCGAAGGGGTCATCACCATGATCACCGCCCTCGCCAAGCTCTTCAGGATTTCCATCAGCAAGGGCCGGGACATCATCACCCTCAGCGAGGAACTGGAGCACGTGCGCAACTACCTGATCATCCAGCAGATCCGATACCGTGACAAGTTCGAGTTTTCCATCTCCCGGGAAGAGGGTATCGAAAACCTGCCTACCATCAAGCTCATCGTGCAACCCATCGTCGAAAATGCCATCTATCACGGCATCAAGTATCTGCAGGAGATGGGGCATATCGACATCAAGGTATTCAGGCGCAAACCCGGTGCTGTCGTCATTGAGGTCCGTGACAACGGAGTGGGCATGGATGAGCAGAAACTCTCCAACATCCTCAGTTATGAGGGTCCCCACCACAAGGGCGGTACGGGCATTGGGGTGAGGAACGTCCATCAGAGAATCCAACTTTATTATGGTTCCGATTTTGGCCTCGAACTCTCCAGCGAACTGGATGAAGGTACCTTGGTCAGGCTCGTGATACCTGAGCAGGCGCCGATTCATCCCATCAAGGTGGTTTCATCATGAAACGAGCACTTCTCATCCTACTCATCACCACACTCCTTCTCGGTTGCTCGAACAGGCAACAAGACCAAAACCAGACGTATCGTATTGCCGTCATAACCATGATGCAGGGTGGGGAGTTCTGGGGGGCGCTGAAAAATGGTGCAAGAAGTGCCCGAAGCGCAACCAGTTCTGTCTTGGAGTTCCTCGCACCTGTCAATGAATCCGACTATGAGGGACAGATCAGTGCCGTCCAGTATGCCATAGACCAGAAGTTTGATGCGATTGTTCTCTCCCCAAGCCACTATACCCGTCTTGAGACTGTAGTGGCGAAGGCCAGGAACCAAGGGATCAAGGTAGTATTTGCAGACACCTCGCTCCTGGACGTTCATCCGGATTTCCTGATCACCGCAGACTACCATGCCATTGGAAGGGCAATGGCAGAGCATGCTTTCTCGCATTTCCAGAAGGATGAACCGATCAAAGCGCTGGTACTTGGCTCAATGCCGAATACCACCAGCATGACGGCAATCGTGGAAGCGCTGGTGGCCACCTTCTCCCAGCGAAGTGGTGCAACCATCGTCAATGCCACCTACTCCTTCACCGATGCGGCGATAGCAACGGAAATTACAGCAAACGCTCTGGCGAACGATCCCTCGATCAATATGATCTTTGCCTTGGAGGAGTACACCGCCCATGGGGTGGCAAATGCCCTTGAAGAGTGGCAGAAGGTACATTTCATAGCGTTCGGAACCACACAGTACGAAATCCAACTGCTCGAGCAGGGAGTCATTGATGCTCTGGTGGTAGTCAACTCCTTCAACCTCGGCTATCGTGCGGTGATGGCTGCCATAGACCTGCTCAATGGCAACAAGCCGGTGGAGAAGCTGGTCGACTTTGATCTCGTGACCAAGGAGTCGATGTTCAGCGAAGAACATCAGCGCTTGCTCTTCCAGACGCTGCAATAGAAAGAGGCAGGGTTTCCCCTGCCTCAAGTAGCGTAGGAAGGGACAACTACTTCTTCTGAACGTATTTGCGGATGTCAAACGAGACGGCCGCAACAATGATGACGCCTTTGATGATGTTCTGCCAGTACGGATTGACACCGATGAAGGTCAGACCATAGTTGATGAAGCTGAAGATGATGACACCAGCGATGACACCGCTTACCGTACCCACACCACCGGTGGTTGAGACACCACCAACGACACAGCTGGCGATGGCATCGAGCTCATAGCCGTTGCCATAGTTGTTGGTTGCGCCACCGGTACGGGCTGCTTCAAGGACGCCGGAGAGCGCAATGAGAAAGCCACAGACACCGAAGAGGCCCACAAGGGTCTTGGTGATGTTGATGCCCGAAACAGCGGCTGCCTCAGGATTGCCACCCACTGCATAGACATTCTTTCCGAACACCGTCTTGTTCAGGACAAACCAGACAATGATGGAGACAAGGGCCGCAAACACCACGATGACAGGAACAAAGCCCACAGACCCCGAACCGAGGAAGGTGAAATCCGCCCTGAGGCCGCCGATGGGCTGGCTGTTGTTTGGGGGCATGTTGAAATAGATGGAGTTGATGCCGTAGATGATCAGCATGGAGCTGAGGGTTGCGATGAAGGCGGGAACCTTGAACTTTGCCACGATGAGGCCGTTCATCATGCCAAACAACGTACCCACTGCAACAGCAAGCAGAATCGGAATGATGACAGGAACCTGACCCAGATCGGGATAGAAGCGCCTGACATAGTCAGCAGTCTGCAGCATGGAGGCTGAGATGACCGCAGCCATTCCTACCAACCGGCCGCCACCAAGGTCAACACCTCCGGTGAGAATGACGAACATCATGCCCAGTGCCATGATGATCTTTGTGGAGCTCATCATCAGGATATCCCTGAGAACCTGCAGACGCAAAATCCTGGGATTGATGACAGCGATGACAATGACGAGCAGGAGCAAGACCAAGAAGATTGCCTTGTCCATGACGAACTGTTTTACTCTTTTTGCATTCAGCGTACCCATATGGTTCACCCTCCTACCCGACGTACTTTGTCGCCAGTTCCATAATCTCTTCCTGGTTGGTCTCTTTACTGGTTACCGTACCGGCAACCCTGCCCTCACTCATGACCACAATCCTGTCGGTCATACCCAGCAGCTCGGGCATCTCGCTGCTGATCATGATCACACCCTTGCCTTGGGCGGCAAGCTCGCGCATGATCACATAGATCTCATACTTTGCCCCGACGTCGATACCTCGTGTCGGCTCATCCAGAATGAGAATATCGGGAACCGTGAGCAACCATCGGGCGAAGAGCACTTTCTGCTGGTTCCCTCCGCTCAGGCTCTTGATCAGCGTTCGTGCCGAGGGGGTCTTGATATCCAGCTCCTTGATGCTCTTCTTCGTATCTGCCGCCATCTTCGCGGCATTGAGCAGGCCGTTCTTGTTCTTGTAGGCATTGATGTTTGCGATGACCAGATTCTCCTGCACCGAAAGGACGGGGAAGATGCCGGTGGCACGCCGTTCTTCGGTCAACAGTGCCATACCCAGGCGCTTGGCATCATAGGCGCTGTTGCAGACTTTCTCCTTTCCATCGATGAAGAGCTTGCCGACGCTATGAAGCCTCAAGCCGAACACGGCTTCCATGACTTCGGTTCGCTGTGCACCGACAAGTCCGCCGATACCCAGGATCTCGCCCTTGTGCAGTGTCAGCGAAACATCCTTGAAGCTTCTGGGATTCGGGGAGGTATAGTCCTCAATCCTGAGCAACTCACTGCCGATGACACTCTCCCCGGAGGGAAACCGGTGGGTAAGGTCCCGACCGACCATACGCTTGATGATGGTCGCTGTCGTCAGCTCGTTGGCAGGCCAGGTGCCTACGTACTTGCCGTCACGCATGATGGTGACATCATCGCTGATCTTCAGGATCTCTTCCATCTTATGGGAAATATAGATGATGGCCACACCCCGTGCCTTGAGGGAACGGATGATGGTGAACAGGTGCTCCACCTCATTCTCCGTCAACGAGGAGCTTGGCTCATCCATAATGATGATTTTTGATTCATAGGAGACTGCTTTCGCAATCTCTACGCTCTGTGCCTTTGACACCGAGAGTGTTCGCAAAAGATCGGTTGGCTGGATGGTGGTGAGATTGAGATCCTTCAGCAAGGCGGCTGTCATCTCATACATGGCCTTGTGGTCAATGACCGGACTCTTCGATCCACCGATGCGTGGATACCTGCCCAACCAGATGTTCTCCATGACCGAGCGATAGGGAATCAGATGAAGTTCCTGGTGGATCATCGAGATTCCCAACGAAAGGGCTTCCTTGACACTGGAGATGTTCACCGGCTGTCCATTGAAGGAAATCTGCCCCTCATCCATGGAATACAAGCCGAAGAGGCATTTCATCAAAGTGGACTTCCCTGCCCCGTTTTCCCCCATGAGAGCGTGTACCGTTCCCGGTCTCACCTTCAGTGTTACATCGTCCAATGCCTTGACGCCGGGAAATGCCTTGGAGACATGGTCCATTTCTAATACATACATGACTTCCCCCGTCTCCCCGGAGATTCCGGGGTGTAGTTCCTTGAAAAAACCCTCCGGATTAACGAGCTAACCCGGAGGGGGAATCACACTTGATCAGTTCTTATTTGAACTGCTTGTAGTTCTCTTTGGTAACCTTCTGGTAGGGAACCCATACGTACTTGCCATCAGTGATCTTGTAGCCGATGGAGTCGCTGGTGGGGTTGATTCCACGAGCCAAGTCGTAGGAGAGCATGAAGGTTGCACGGCCCTGGTTGACAGCGTCATTGAGGACGGTTCCGAGCAGGGTGCCTTCCTCGAGAGCCTGCAGAGCGGGAGCGGTTGCATCAACACCGACGACGGGCATGAACTTTCCGTCCTTGAAGTAACCGGCAGCCTTGAGGGCTTCGATTGCACCGAGGGCCATGTCGTCATTGTTTGCGAACACTGCCTCGATCTTGTCGCCCTGGCTGGCGATGAAAGCAGCCATTTTCTCCTGGCCCTTTACGCGGTCCCACATGCCGGTGTCTTCAGCAAGCTTCTGCACCTTGATTCCGTTGTCCTGCAGATTCTTGATGGAGTACTCGGTGCGGAGCTCTGCGTCCTGGTGTCCGGGCTCGCCCTTGAGCATGACATACTGCAACACGCCGTCGCCATTCTTGTCCATGGACTTGTTGGCCTTCCAGTAGTCGGCAATGATCTGACCACTCATGGTACCGGACTCTTCAGCACGTGCACCAACGTAGTAGATCTTGTCCCACTTTGCCATGTCTTCAGCAAGCGGTTCGCGGTTGAAGAACACTACGGGGATGTTTGCCTTCTTGGCCTTGTCGATGATGACACCGGCTGCGGTGCGGTCGACAGGGTTGATCTGCATGGCTTTCATGCCCTTGGTGATGAACAGGTCAACTTTCTCATTCTGGGTGGCCTGGATGTTCATGGAGTCGACAACCTCAACTTTTGCATCGGTCTCTGCTGCTGCAGCGATGATTGCGTTGCGGACGCCGGTCATGAAGGTGTCATCAAACTTGTAGATGGCGCATCCAATTTCGATGGCCTTGCTGTCAGACTGACCCTGAGCGAACATGGGTGTTGCCAAGGCAAGTGCCAAGCACACAACTGCGGTAATCTTTTTCATAGATCCCTCCTAATGGATTTTCTCTGTATTCAGTCTTGCATGGCCCATGCAAGCCGTACATGCAAATTTTTTTGCACAATCTTGGTTTTTTTTCGATTCCAGAGGAAAACTTCCATGTAAGAATAGAGAGAGGGACCCAGACCCAGAACCTATGCTATCTACCGCATCTCAAGGAGTTGCATGTATTCCAAAACCTGCTCTATCGTCGAAAGAGCCTGCGGTTTTCCACAGTTCTCGCGCTTTGCCAATGCTCCTGGCCCATGGCAGGAGGACTCGAAAAAGCGTGAATCCTCAGCCTTGAAGACCACCTCTCCGCCCCCAGGGGGGAAGGCATGCATCCATGTCCACCCGTCAGGGTGGATGTGAGCATTCAGATGACACTCATACAACAGGCAGTAGGAGTTGACCGCAGGATCTGCTCCGGGATGCCAAGGCCTGCCCAAGAATACACTCCCATCTGCAACGCCTGCTTCCCTGACCACGTTGCATCGATACAGCACAAAACCCAACTTCCCTTCCTTGGTGGACGGAGCAACAAGATATCCCGGGCCCTTGGAGAGAATGGTACACTCCTCAAAAAGTGCCATCCCCCCACCAAAGATGAAATCGATGTTGCCGGCAATCAGGCAGTTCTGCAACCGATGGCTGCCGCAATCGAGCAGCAGGGTATCCTGCCAGCCAAGCAGTGCGCAATCGGTCAGGGTGGTGTGTTCCGCACCTTCACAGGTTCTGAGTGCAACTGCCTGCAGTCCTTTCACCTTTCCCGGATTTTCCGCCACCCGCTGTCGGTGGGCTTCATACTCGAAGGAGTTTGCAATCGTGAGGTTTTCTGCATGGAAAAACGGTGCACCTATGGTCAGTGAAGCCGTTGCAAAGGTGCCCATCATCCTGCCATCCCGCTCCATGAAAGCGGCATCTGCGTAGGTGAGTATGGTTTTGTCCCGTCCTCTGCCCAGCAGGGTGACATCAGGTCGATTGATGTACACCTTTTCGGTATACACGCCCTCTTCCAGATGGATGACCAGCGGCCCTTGCGCCGCATGAGCAAGCGCCTCATTGATGCTCTCTCCGATTTTCACCAGTCTTGTCTGTATCTGCATGATTCCATCATAGCCGCATTTGCTTGGAGTTTACCGACACATGTTTCTCTCTTTCCTTTGTGAAAGAACACGAAAAAGGGCTGCCGCATCGCGACAGCCCCAAAAACACACAAACAAGTGAGTCTTACATCAAAGGACCGAGCTTCTCGAAGAAACTCCAGCGCTTCTTTGCATCTTCCTCAGCCTTCACAAAGAGGTCTTCGGCATTTGCAGGATTCGTCTTGTAGAGCGAAGTATAGCGAACCTCACCCTTGATGAAATCCTGGAAAGAACCGGAAACCGGCTTGGCATCCCAGCTGAATCTCTTGCCTTCCTCGAGTGCGGGGTTGAAGCGGTAGAGCGGCCAGTAACCAGCTTCCACTGCCTTCTTCTCCTCAACCTGGCTGAAACGCATGTTCATGCCGTGGTTGATACACGGGGAGTAACAGAAGATGATCGAGGGGCCCTTCCATGCGACTGCTTCCTGCAGAGCCTTCTGGGCATGCAGGCGGTTGGAACCGAGTGCGATGGAAGCAACATACGCATGTCCATAGGTCATGCACATGAAGCCCATGTTCTTCTTGCCGATCTCCTTGCCTGCGCTTGCAAACTTTGCAACCGCTGCAATCGGAGTTGACTTGGAAGCCTGTCCGCCGGTGTTGGAGTACACCTCGGTGTCGAGCACCAGGATGTTGACGTTCCTACCAGAGGCAACAACGTGGTCAACACCACCGTAGCCAATGTCGTAGGCCCAGCCGTCACCACCGATGATGAAGACAACCTTGTCGGCAAAATAGTCCTTCAGCTCATCAATCTTGACAAGCACGGCCTTCTGCTCGGCGTTGGCACTGGCCATAGCCTCGGGAAGGGCAGCCTGGACAGCCTTCTGTGCAGCGTTGGCGGCATCAGAGGACTCTTCCCACAGCTCAAGGGACTTCTCGATGGCACTCTTCAGTGCATCGGTGGTGCCCAGAGCAAAAAGCTGATCGATGTAGATGCGCAGCTGCTCACGGTTGGAATCTACGGCAAGGCGCATACCCAGACCATACTCAGCATTGTCCTCGAAGAGGCTGTTTCCCCATGCCGGACCCTGTCCATCACTCTGGCGTACGGTGTACGGAGTGGTCGGGAAGGTACCGCTGTAGATGGAGGAACAACCGGTTGCGTTGGCTACGATCATGCGATCACCGCAGATCTGGGAGACCATCTTCACATAGGGGGTCTCACCACAGCCGGCGCATGCACCGGAGAACTCAAAGAGCGGCTGCTTGAACTGCAAGCCCTTGATGGAGGTCTCGGGAGCTCCGTCGAGCACATCGTACGGAAGAGCTTCAAAGAACTCGGCATTGGCGATTTCGCCAGCTTCGCGCTCGGTCGCAATCGGGCTGAGCACAAGAGACTTCACCTTGGACGGACAGGTCTCAACACAAACACCACAACCCTGGCAGTCCTCAGTGTAGATCTGAATCTTGAACTGGAGATTGCGATCGTTCTTGGTGCTGGACTTCAGAACATTGAACGTCTCTGGTGCGCCTTCCAGATCCTTCGGGTCAATCTGCTTTGCGCGGATTGCAGCGTGGGGACAGGACTGTACGCACTGGTTGCACTGGATGCAGTTCTCAGAAACCCAGTGAGGCACGAAGGGTGCAACACCACGCTTCTCAAACTTTGCGGTAGCGGTCGGCAAAGTACCATCAAACGACATCTTGGAAACAGGAATGTCATTGCCCTTCAGGTGCATGATGGGTTCCATGATATCCTTTGCAAAGTCGTCGGCATCAGCTGGGATCAGGCGAGCAGGTTCATAGCTCTTGGTGATCTTGGCAGGAATGGCGACCTGGTGCAGGGCATCACTTGCGCCGTCAACGGCCGCCCAGTTCTTCTTGACGATTTCCTCGCCCTTCTTGATGAAGGTCTTCTTGATGTACTGCTTGATCAGGTCAATGGCTTCCGTCTCAGGAAGCACTTCGCTGATCTTGAAGAATGCAGCCTGCATGACCGTGTTGATGCGAGTCCCAAGACCAGCCTTCTCAGCAATCTCAAGTGCATTGATGTTGTAGAAACGGATCTTCTTCTCGATGATCTGCTCCTGCATCTCACGGGTCAGGTGCTCAAAGACCTCATCGGAAGGAATCTGGCTGTTGAGCAGGAAGACGCCGCCGTTCTTGAGCGGACCAAGCATGTCATAGCGCCCGATGTATGCCGGGTTGTGACAAGCAACGAAGTCAGCATGGTCGATGAGCCAAGGCATATCCAACGAACTCTTGCCGAAGCGAAGGTGGCTGACGGTGATACCGCCGCTCTTCTTGGAGTCGTAGGAGAAGTAGGCCTGTGCATTGAGATCGGTGTTGTCGCCGATGATCTTGATGGAGTTCTTGTTTGCACCGACGGTACCGTCAGAGCCAAGGCCCCAGAACATGCAGGAAACAACGCCGGCAGGAGAAACGTTGATCGATTCGTTCACCGGGATGGAACGACCGGTCACATCGTCGTTGATACCGACGGTGAAGTTGTTGAAAGCCTTGCCTGCAAGGTGATCATAGACAGCCTTTGCGTGGCTGGGAGTGAAGTCCTTGCTGGAGAGACCGAAACGGCCGCCGATGACCTGCATGTCGGTCCTGCCCATCTGGCTGAGCGCGGTGATGACATCCTGGTACAGGGGCTCACCAAGTGAACCGGGTTCCTTGGTGCGGTCGAGCACTGCAATGCGCTTCACTGACTGGGGAATGGCCTGCACGAAATGCTTGGCACTGAACGGGCGATAGAGACGAACCTTCAGGACACCGGTCTTGGAACCCTTCTTGTTCAGGTAATCGCTGGCCCATTCGAATGTGTCTGCACCGCTGCCCATCACAATGACGATATCGGTAGCATTGGGATCGCCGACATAGTCAAAAAGGTGGTAGGGACGACCGGTAAGTGCGGAAACCTGATCCATGTACTTCTGCACCATCTCGGGGAGGGCTTCGTAGTACGGATTGACGGTCTCACGACCCTGGAAGTAGACGTCTTCGTTCTGGGCGGCAACCTTCAGCCTCGGATGCTCGGGGCGCATGGCTCTCTCGCGGAAGCGGCGCACATACTCTTCGTTCACCAGCGGCTTGATATCCTCATACGCGATATCCTCAACCTTCTGCAGTTCATGGGAGGTCCTGAAACCATCAAAGAAGTTGAGGAAGGGAACCTGGGCCTCAAGCGTTGCAAGGTGGGCTACCAAGGACATGTCCATGGTTTCCTGTACGTTGCTCGCACAGGTCATGGCGAAGCCGGTATTGCGGCAGGACATGACGTCAGCATGGTCACCAAAGATCGAAAGCGACTGTGCTGCAAGAGAACGTGCGGAGACATGAAACACAGTAGGAATCATTTCACCGGCAATCTTGTGCATGTTCGGGATCATCAGAAGCAACCCCTGACTAGCTGTGAACGTGGTGGTCAAAGCACCAGCAGAGAGGGCACCATGTACGGCACCGGCTGCGCCAGCCTCGGACTGCATTTCCATGATCTCCACCGTCTTTCCCCACAGGTTCTTACGGCCGGTGCTGGACCATGAATCTGCGAACTCTCCCATCGGGGACGAGGGGGTGATCGGATAGATTGCGGCTACCTCGCTGAAGGCATATGCAATATGCGCGGCAGCGGTGTTTCCGTCAATAGTAACCCTTTTTTTGTTACCCATTTTGACACTCCATAAAACAGTATTTGATGTACCCCAGAAGGGGGTACCCTATGCGCGTGCAAAAAAAATCCTCACAGATTTTCCCAGAAATCAATCATAAACCAATAAGGAATCGATTGCAACCTTCACCAATCTGATTTCCTGTATTGATAAACCTTTAGTCACATTTCATTTCCTAAGGTATTTATTTAGTGCAATATAACCGCAACCAAGCATAAAACAGAGCCCTGCATTGATGAGCCAGAGCTGCCGATAGTCCAAAACCAGCAACAACAGCCCACCATAGGAAGGACTGAGGGCATGTCCAAGACTTGAAGTGGTCGTGAGGTAGGCGTTCGCCCGCGAGCGAAGCGAAGGTGGGGAATAGGCGTTTACGAACACGTTCGCATTGGTTGCCATCAGGATCTCACCAAGGGTCCAGATACAGGTTGCCACCAGAAAGGGAACAAAGTTGGAACAGAGGGCATACATTCCATAGCCAAGAATATAGAAGAGCATTGCAAGCGCCATCGAATACAGCTGGCCGAACTTGTGGGTCCAGATGGTGAGGAAGGCAGTAGCCACCAGAACGGTGACGGCATTGATGCTCATCAACAAGGCATATGAACGGGAACCCACCACCTCGCCGAAGAGCGATGCAAATTGCAGCGGCAACGTGAAGGAGTTCTGTCCATAGGTAAGGCTGTAGAGGGCAAACCCAAGAAAGAACACAACCAGAACTGGGGATAGATGCAATTTCCCGCCACTTTGGCCTGGCTCCGGCATTCTGTGCATCCCGATCCCTTTGGCATACGGAATGGCAACGACAAGCAGGATTGTTGAAAGGGAGAGCAGGAGAGCCGAGAAGCTGAAGAGAAGAAACAGGGACCGGGCATACAGGAAGGAGGCGGCCATAGGACCGAGGGCAACCCCTACGTTCGTTCCCAGATAGAGCAGGCTGAACGATTGGGAAAGCTGTTCCTTGCTGCTGAACTCTGCAACCATGGTGTTGGTCAACGGGGACGTCCCACCCCGGAAAGGGCTGCCCAGAAGGATGAGATACGGAATGAGGTCAGGCTGGCTGTGATAGGAAAAAGCACAGGCTGCATAGGAGAGGATCACCATGGACTGGAAAAGAACCAAAGGCCTTTTCTGTCCCCATCGCTCCGCAATCGGTGCACTGAGCAACTGGCCGAGCATAGTCGCCGCCACGCTCAACGATATGAAGAATCCAGCCTGGGCTGGGCTGAGATTGAGTTTTCCGGTCAGAATCAGGACAAGCAGCAACTGTACAAAATCACCGAATCGGTTGATGATCCGGATGATGAAAAGTACATAGATTGATTTCCCCAGACCCCGGTACAGGGAAAACCCCGCCAGGGACTGACGGGGTTTCTGTTTGGTCAACACGGAATCCCTACCCTACATGGAGAGTACGGATTGCCATCTCTTTGGTCAACACTCGCTATGACCGCATGAGAAACATTTTTTGCATCCTTCGATGTTCACGAAGGTGACATTTCCGCAGATCGGGCAGATATCAGGCTTCACGCTTGCCGTCACCGAGGGAAGTCCGAGATCAAGCTGACCTGCATCCTCCACCTCATCCTCCTCATCAGGAAGGCGGGAAGCCTCCCGCTGGGAGTCGGAGGATCCGATATGCTCCTGCAGTACCTGGGCCACGGCATCGGGAAGACTCATGACGCGATTTTTCCCGAAGCCCATGGACCGACCGCTGCCGATGCCCGAGAGCTGACCGATGATGGCTTGTGCACGAAGCTCGGGAGTCAGGGGGCTGGGCATGCGCAGCATCAGGCTGATGAGCCTGCCAAGACCCTCTGCATCTGCAGCCACATCCGAACCGACCTTGGCCACATTGATGAATACCTCAAAGATGTCACTGGGATCCGGCCCGTCGCAGTTGACGGTGATGTACGCAGTTCCGATCGGGGTTGCCTTGCGGTAGGTCGTACCCCTGAGCACCGTGGAACGAACACGCGGCTTGGGCTCCGAAGAACGGGATACCACCGGCTTCTCCACCTTCGGCTCCTCTTTCTTTACGGTGAGCACCTGGGTATCGCGCGATCCATCACGGTAGGTCGTACCACCCTTGCACCCCAGATCATAGAGCAACTCGTAGAGCTTGCCGGTCTGCTCCATGGTGTACTCCTTGGGAGTATTCCCGGTCTTGGAGATGGAGGAGTCGACCCACTTCTGGATGGCTGCCTGCACCTTCACATGCCCTTCGGGGGCAAGGTCCATGGCGGAAACGAAGTAGTCGGGCTTCTTCTGTCCGGGATGGGCCTTCACCCACTCCTCATACACTTTCACCCGTTCGATGTTCGTGCCCATCCTTCCGGTTCGTTCCCACTCCCAGAAGTAGTAGGGCTCGATGCCGGTGGAGGTATTCACCATCGTGCCGGTGGTACCGGTGGGAGCCTGGGTGAGCAGGGTGACGTTGCGCAGGCCTTGGCTCCTTACCTTCTCACGAAGGGATTCGGGCATTTGCTGCATGAACCCGCTCATGAGCAGCTTCTCGGCATCAAAGAGGGGGAAGCTCCCCTTCTCCTTGGCAAGGTCGCTGCTTTCGCTGTACGCCTCGATGCAGATGAACTTGTACAGCTCCTCGATGAAGGTCAGGGAGGCATCGCTGCCATACCCGAGCTCCATCTTGATCAGCATGTCGGCAAGACCCATGGTACCGAGTCCGATGCGCCGTTCGCTGAGCTGCTGCTGCTTGTTCTCCTCGAAGAAATACGGAGTGTCATCGATGACATCATCAAGGAAACGGACTGCTGCCCGTACTGCCCTTCCAAGATCCTCATAGAGGACCTTCTTGTTCTTCACAAACTGGCTCAGATTGATTGAACCGAGATTGCACACGCCCCAGGGGGGAAGCCCTTGCTCCCCACAGGGATTGGTGCTCTGGATCGTGGAGTAGTACCAGGAGTTGGACATCTTGTTGTACCGGTCGATGAAGAAGACGCCCGGCTCAGCACTCGCCCATGCACTTTCGACGATGGCATCCCAGATTTTCCTGGCTTTCACCTTCTGGTAGACGAAGACCTTGTGCCCGTTGTTCTTCCACTTGGTGATATCCCCATCCCACTCCTTGTTGTAGGCAGGGTCTGAGGTATCGGGGAAGAAGGTCTCCCAGTCACTGTCACTGCGTACGGCATCCATGAAGTCATCGGTGATGCCGACACTGATGTTTGCATTGGTGATCTTGCCCATCTCGCGCTTGGAATTGATGAAATCCAGGATGTCCGGATGCCAGACATTGAGAATCAGCATCAACGCACCGCGTCGTGAGCCACCCTGCTCAATCAGGCCGGTGACGAAGCTGAAGAGCCCGCCCCAGCTTACCGAACCACTGGATCTTCCGTTTACGCCCTTGACGTAGCTGTGCCTGGGCCTGAGGGAGGAGATGTTCATCCCCACCCCGCCGCCGCGGCTCATAATCTCGGTCATCTGCCCCAGAGAGGCAATGATGCCACCACGACTGTCCTTCGGTGAGGGGATCACGTAACAGTTGAAATAGGTCAGATTCTGATCTGTTCCTGCGCCAGTAAGAATCCTGCCTCCAGGGACAAACTTCCAATCCTCCAGGAGCCAATTGAACTCTTTTTCCCATGATTTCTGAATCTCCGGCTTCTCTTGCGAAGCGATGCCTTTCGCTACACGAGCCAACATCTGGGCGGGGTCGGTTTCAAGAGGCTTGTCGACATCTTCCCTCTTGACGTGCAAGATCATCCCGTCGTCCAGTTTCACCGTGATGGAGTCATTTGCGAACAGCTCGGTGACAACACCAATCTCACGCTGACCTGTCTTTGGATTGCTGACGGCGACCACGACATCCCCAACCGAAAGGGTTTCCTTCTTCACATCCTTCAGTGCATATCGGTCGAGAAAAATCTTGCGTCCCAACGTACTCAGTTCATTCTTCACAGAGCTCATGTAATCCCTCTATATATATGATTTTTACTTTCTCAAAAGACTTGGTTGTCAGCCCCAACGGCTGTGCAAGCAAGAGGGTCGACGGCTGTCGACCCTCATCAACCATAGCATGGCGAACCGAACTTGGCAAGCAGGAATACCGTATTTATAGCGCAGTCAAAAGTTGAATAACGCTATATATAGTGTTATATAGGTTTCATAGCACTCATGTATCAACTCTAAGAAAATGCGTATGGGAAAGGTCTGAAAGAGTCAAAGCCCCCAGGAAAAAAAACTTTCAATTCCTTGCTGGCTATAAGCAGGCGATGCACGAGAACACCAATTCGGGAACGCTTTTTTCCGATGACAAAATCCTCCAACTCCCCATTTTCTGCGGCTGTACAAGCAGGCCTTTCTGTCAGCAGCCTAGTGGCCAAAAATTGGGAGCCCTCCCAACGAGAGGACTCCCAGATACATAAAACCCTTTTGGGTAACACTCATCAGTACCCGAGCTGGACCATGGTATCGGCAACCTTCCTGAAGCCGGCGATGTTCGCCCCCTTCACGTAGTTGATGTACCCATCATCTTCCTTGCCCTCACGTACACACGCCTCATGGATCTTGGTCATGATGGAGAAGAGCTTCTCGTCAACTTCCTCAGCCGACCAGGAAAGGTGCATGGCATTCTGGCTCATCTCCAAGCCGCTGACCGCCACACCGCCTGCATTTGCAGCTTTGCCCGGAGCGAAGGGAATGCGCTGTCCAATCAGATAGGTCACCGCATCAGCCTGGCAACCCATGTTGGAGGTCTCTACCACATACTTCACCCCGTTGGCCACCAGCAGCTTTGCATCCTCAAGATTCAGCTCGTTCTGGATTGCACAGGGGAAGGCAAGGTCCACGGGAACCTCCCAAGGCTTCTTTTTCGGGACAAAGGTTGCCCCGAACTTCTTTGCATACGGCTCCACCACATCGTTGTTGCTGGTGCGCAGGATGTTCATGTAGGCCCACTTCTCAGGAGTCCCGACACCCTCCTCGTCATAGATGTAGCCATCGGGTCCGCTGATGGTCACCACCTTCGCCCCGAGTTGGGTTGCCTTCACTGCAGCGCCCCAGGCTACATTGCCGAAACCGCTGATGGAGACGCGCTTGCCCTCAAAACTGTCGTTGTGGGCCTCAAGCATCGCCTTGGCGAAGTACATTGTTCCATACCCGGTAGCCTCAGGCCGGACGAGCGAGCCGCCGTAGCCCAGGCCTTTTCCGGTGAGCACACCGGTATTCTCTTCACGGATGCGCTTGTACTGTCCATACAGGAAACCGATTTCCCTTGCGCCCACCCCGATGTCCCCTGCGGGAACGTCGGTGTCAGGACCGATGTACTTCTGGAGCTCGGTCATGAACGAGCGGCAGAAGCGAAGAATCTCGGCATCACTCTTGCCGCGGGGATTGAAGTCGCTGCCGCCCTTGCCGCCACCCATGGGGAGTGTGGTCAGGCTGTTCTTCAGTGTCTGCTCAAAGCCGAGGAACTTGAGTGAGCCGAGGGTGACGCTTGAGTGGAACCGAAGCCCACCCTTGTAGGGACCGATGGCATTGTTGAACTGCACCCGATACCCGCGGTTGACCTGCAGGTTGCCCTCATCATCCTCCCACTCCACGCGAAAGGAGTACACGCGATCGGGTTCGGTCATCCGTTCCAGAATCCGGTTCTTCTCATAGACGGGATTATCATTCACCACATCGATGACACTCTCCAGGACCTCGCGCACAGCCTGAATGAACTCCGGCTGGGCGGGATTCTTCCGCTCCAGATCTTCCATTAACGTTTCAAGGGTATACATACCTAGATTTATCTCCTTCAGATCAAGTACAGGCAGACGTTGCCTGTTCAAAAAGCCTAAACCTGAGCATAGGTTCTGTCAATGTTTAAATTGAGTTAATCATGAGTATTTATTTTTATATTACTTGATTGTTCAATAAATCGTATATTTTTTGAATTTTTTGTCAAATTTATGCAATTCTTGAAATTCTATCCAAAAGTTATCGCTCATGCTACACTACACGGTATGTACACACTAGACCCTACTTGGTTGCCCTTCAGCAACCTGATGCTGAGACATATCTACAACGTCCTGCTGATCTGCAACGAATACGACCGCTTTCTCCTGGAAGAGGACGGACGGGTTGAGGAAGAGCTGTACATCGAGTACACCCAGCTGGGACTGAACAACCCCCCGAAAATCACCCACACAAACAGCGGCGAAGAAGCACTCAAACTCATCGCAACCCGAAAGTTTGAACTGGTCATCACCATGCTCGACCTTGGTCCGGAATCGGTGGAGCAACTTGCCGACTCCATCAAGAGCCTCGACCCGGAAATGCCGGTCATCGCCCTCTCCCCCTCCTCAAGCCACCGCCGAAACAAGCTGATCAAAGGGTCCGATTGCCAGGCGATAGACTACTTCTTCTACTGGCAGGGCGACCCCACCATCTTTCTGGCCATGATCAAATTGGTTGAGGACAGGATGAACCTCGACCATGACACAAAGGAAGCTGATGTCCAGGTCATCATCCTTGTTGAGGATTCCATCCGCTTCTACTCCTCCTACCTGCCGATGATGTACACCTGTCTCATCCAGCAGAACCGCTCTGCCATCCTGGAAGCACTGAACAACTGGGGCAAAACCCTGCGCATGCGCGGCCGGCCCAAAATTGTCCTTGCAAGAACCTATGAGGAAGCTTGGCAGCTGTACAGCACCTACCGGCACAACATTCTGGGCATCATCACCGACATGTCCTACCTCAAGGGCGGCGAACAGGATAGGTTGGCAGGGCTTACCCTCACCAAGGAAGTGCTCACCCTCGACCCGGAAGTTCCCATCCTGATACAGAGCAGTGACAACAATGCCCGCGATGAGGTGGAGGACAACGGGGCGTATTTCATCTGGAAACACAGCTCATCGCTGCTCTTTGACCTCAACAAGTTCATGACCAGCCATTATGGATTCGGCCCCTTCATTTTCCGAAACCCCAATACATTGGAGGAGATTGCCAGAGCCGAAACCATGCGAGACCTGCAGCGGCTTCTGCCCTTCATCCCATCCGAGAGCTTTGACTTCCACTGCAGGCGCAATGAGTTCTCCCGTTGGCTTCGGGCACAAAGTCTCTACACACTCGCTGCTCGGATCAAGGGACTTCAGATCCCCCCCAACGGGGACGCCTCGCTTGTCCAGCAGCAGCTGATCGAGATCATCCGCACCTACCGGAGCGAACGCACCAAAGGCGTCATCGCGCAGTTCAGCCGGAACAACTATGACGAGACGCTCTTCTTCAGCCGCATCGGGGGAGGATCGCTGGGAGGCAAGGGAAGAGGCTTGGCCTTCATCGACATGGTGCTCCGGGCTGCCAAGCTCCCTGCGAAGTACCCCCAGGTCTATCTCTCCATCCCCCGCACCGTGGTGCTGACCACCGAGATGTTCACCCAGTTCATCGAGGAGAACAACCTCACCGACATCACCACCGCCGATCTTCCGGATGAGACCTTGCTCAAGATTTTCCTCTCCAAACCGCTGAAAGAGGAGCTGGTGCTCAACCTTGCCGAAATCATCCAGGTCATCCACCAACCCATCTGTGTCCGGTCATCAAGCCTGCTGGAAGACTCCCACTACCAGCCGTTTGCAGGGGTGTATGAGACCTGTATGCTGCCCAACAAGGGCAGTGACGAAGTGCGCCTTGCAGAGCTGTGCGACGCAGTCAGGGCAGTGTGGGCTTCCACCTACTTCCGCAGCGCGAAGGAGTACCTCAAGGCAACCGAGCATATGCTTGAGGACGAGAAAATGGCCGTCATCATCCAGCAGGTCATCGGCAGTGAGCACGGCTCCTACTGGTATCCGAACATCAGCGGGGTCGCCCGTTCGCTCAACTACTACCCCTTGGGAGGCGAAACGCCGGAGGATGGGGTGGGCATGCTCAGCTTCGGATTCGGAAAGTCTGTCGTCGACAACGGTTCCGCACTACGCTTCAGTCCTTCCCATCCCAAGCGCCCCGCACAGTTTTTGGGAGGCAACCAGACCAGCAGCCAGAGAACATTCTATGGCCTGAACCTTGACAGCGGCTACCATCCATTGGCCGAAGGCGGTTTGGAAAATCTTGAGCTTTTGGACCTCAGTGAGGCTGAACAGCACCCTGAATCACTCAAGTTCATCGCCAGCACCTACGACATGACCAGTGGCACCCTGAGCGAATCGATCCGTGCCGAGGGACAGAAGGTCATCACCTTCAACGGCGTGCTCAAGTATGACGCCTTCCCGCTCGCCCAGATCGTCAAGGACATCCTCATCCTCGGCACCCAAGCCATGGGCAAGCCGGTGGAGATTGAGTTTGCCGTCAATCTCAACCGCAAGGCCCCGAAAATCCAGGAGTTCAGTCTCCTGCAGATCAGGCCCATAGCCGCAGGCAATGAGGAGACGGATGTGGCAATCTCCGATGAGGAACGTGCACAGGCCGCCGTACACTCCACGGTGGTCATGGGCAACGGAAAGCTCGAAGACATCCACGACCTGATCTACCTCAAGCTGGATCGGTTCGACCCGGCAGCAATGAAGGATATGGCAAAGGAACTTGACAAGCTCAATGCACAGATGGTCTTGGCCGAGCGTGACTATGCCCTTCTGGTTGCAGGAAGGCTGGGCTCATGCGATCCTTGGCTGGGCATTCCGGTGACCTGGTCACAGATTTCCCGTTCCAAGGTCATCATCGAGACAGGCCTGAAGGGCTTCCAGGTGGAACCCAGCCAGGGAACCCACTTCTTCCAGAACATGACCAGCCTCGGCTGCATGTACCTTACGATCAATCCGATGTACCGATCAGGACGCCTTGATAGGGAAAAGCTTGCAGCCTTGGATGTCTATGACGAAACCGAGCACTTCATCCTTGCCCACAGCGAAAAGCCGCTCACCATCAAGGTGAACGGCTTCAAAGGGGAAGGGGTGGTGCTGGTCGATTAGGAATTTGTCTGGGCAACAAACGCATCCCAAAGGGCATCATGAGGAGGATCGGCAACCAGGCTGATCTCCTCTTTCTTCACCGGGTGGGTGAAGGAGATCGAGCGTGCATGCAGGCAGATTCCCCCATCAGGATTGGATCTGGGGAATCCATACTTGAGGTCTCCCTTGATATGCAGGCCGATTGCCGCAAACTGGGCCCGGATCTGGTGGTGCCTTCCGGTATGCAGGTCGATCTCCAGAAGATAGTAGTTCGTGGAGGCCGCAATCACGCGATAGTCCAGTTTGGCCAGCTTGCCGCCCTTGCGCTCTATGGGAAGCGCCACACTCTTGTTGGTCCTCGTGTCGCGGATGATATAGTGCACCAAGGTTCCCTCATTTGCATTGGGCATGGTATCGACAATGGCCCAGTACTGCTTTTTCACCGAGCTTCCCTTGAACATCTCATTGAGACGGATCAGAGCCTTCTCTGTTTTTGCGTAGACCACAATGCCACTGGTGGGACGGTCCAGGCGATGAGGAATGCCCAAATACACATTTCCCTTCTTCTGATAGGTGATGCGCAGATACTCCTTGACCTCGTCGGCCAGCGTCACATCCCCGGTCTGGTCCCCTTGGACCAGTTCCCCGCACAGCTTGTTCACTACGATGAGATGGTTGTCCTCATAGAGAATCCGTTCTTGTATGCCCATCATCACTCCTTCTCTTCCTCGTCGAACAGGCTGGGTTCGGCATCTTTTGCATGCACAACTTCCTTGACCGCCCTGAGCTTGAGCGAGGCCACTTCCTTGACGGCGATTCGCACCCCGCCAGCCTTCACTCCCTTGACCAGATAGTCTGAGAAGTAGAACTTCTCCTCCAGGATCCTCAGCCCCGGCTTGGGCTTGTAGGAGACCGTGAGCTCAGCGTTGGGGAAGGTTGAAAGCTTGATGAGCTTGAAGTCACCCTCAGGAAGCAAGGGGTAAACCTTCTTCAGCTGATAACTGACGATCTGGCACCGCTTGAGGAAGAGGTACTTGTAGGTCTTCTCCTGGTAGATGACCGAGAATGTGAGATTGGAGAGCTCACTCTTGTCGGCTAACCCGCAATGCAGGAGACCTTTTCCGACAAACTCCTTCTCCGGGGCATCAATCACCTGATAGGTACCATCCTTGCGGATGACCAGAAGGCGGTCGAAGGGACTGACCTCAAGCAAGGTGGTTCCACCCTTCACCCCGTAGCCCAAATAGCCGTTGGAAGGATCGTATCTGACCGGGAGATTCCGCTGGGCAACCTCCTTCACATCAACCATCTCAAAGGATTTGAGGGTTGTCTTTCGTTGGTGTTCCACAGGGTCGAGCATGCTCTTCAGCTCCCCAAGATAGGAGAGCGCATAGCCGACCAGATCACCAAGCTTGCGCTCGATATCCTCAAGGTTGGCATTGATCTGCTCAATCTCGGAGCGATTCTTCTCGATATCAAAGAGACTGATGCGCCGGATGGGAATCTTCAGAAGCCGTTCCACATCGTCATCATCAACCGGCCTGAGCAACTGGTCCTCGAAGGTTTTGAATCCGGTGATGACAGCCTTGTTCACCTCTTCGGCACTCTTTTTCTGCTCAATCCTCTTGTAGATGCGTTCCTCGATGAAGATGCGCTCCAGGGTCCGGGCATGCAGCTTGTCCAGCTGATGCCCCTTCTCCAGCTCAAGCTCGGCCTTGAGGACCTGGACCAGATGCTTTGCATGATAGTCAAGGATCTCATGGACGCCCAAGATGGTCGGCACATTGTCACGAATCACCAAGGGATTCACCGAAAGCTTGGTCTCACACGCGGTATAGGCATACAGGGCATCGACAATTTCCTGGGCGTAAGTGTTGCGCGCGAGATTGATCTCAATGTTCACGAACTCGGCAGTGTAGTCATTGATCGAACTGATCTTGATCCTGCCCTTCTTTGCCGCTTCCTCCACCGAGTGGATCATTGCTTCGCTGGTGGTTCCGTAGGGAAGCTCCTCAATGACGATGCGTTTTGGATCGGATGTATTGAGCTTAGCCCTGATCGAAACCGTGCCTTTGCCGTCATCATAGTTCTCCACATCCACGATGCCCCCTCCGGGGAAGTCGGGATAGAGGCGGTAGCTCTCACCCTTCAGGGAGGATGCCATGGCATCGAGGACCTCAAAGGCATTGTGCGGAAGGATGTAGGTGCTCATGCCGACCGCAATGCCGCTGACGCCTTGGATCAGAACCACCGGAATCTTTGCAGGAAATGCCACCGGTTCCTGGTTTCTCCCATCATAGGAGTCAACGAACTCGGTCAACTCCGGGTTGTACAGAACCTTCTTGGCAAACGGCAGCAGACGGCATTCAATGTAACGGGCGGCGGCAGCACTGTCCCCGGTAAGGATGTTGCCGAAATTTCCCTGCCGCTCGATGAACAGGTCACAGTTGGCAAGATTCACCAGTGCCTCATAGATGGAAGCATCCCCGTGTGGATGGTAACGCATCGCCCACCCGACCACGTTTGCCACCTTGTGGAACTTGCCGTCATCCATCTCAAAAAGGGTGTGGATGATACGCCTTTGCACCGGCTTGAACCCATCGACAAGGTCGGGGATTGCCCGTTCCTTGATGACGTAGCTGGCATATTCAAGAAAGTTTTGTCGGAAAATTGAGTGTGCCTGAGTCATCAGATAAGGTTCTCCATAATGAATTCGCGTCGATCAGGAGTGTTGTTGCCCATATAGAACTCCAAAGTCTTGTGCATCTCGTTCATACCTGCAATGGAAACCGGTATGAGACGCATATCCTCACCGATGAACTGCCCGAACTCCTTGGGATCGATCTCCCCAAGCCCCTTGAACCGGGTAACCTCACTGTTCCTGATCTGGGCGGTTGCATTGTCACGTTCCCGCTCACTGTAACAGTAGACCGTCTGGTTCTTGTTGCGCACCCGAAACAGCGGAGTCTCCAGAATGTAGACCCGTCCGGCGAATACGAGATCCTCAAAATAGGTGAGAAAGTAGGTCATCAGAAGGTTGCGGATATGAAACCCGTCATTGTCAGCATCGGTGGCGATGATGACCTTGCCGTAACGCAATCCCTCAACCCCATTCTCGATGCCCAAGGCAACCATCATATTGTAGAGCTCTGCATTCTTGTAGATTTCGGTCTTCTTCTTCCCATAGACATTGAGAATCTTCCCCCGCAGGCTGAATACGGCCTGGGTCATGACATCCCGCGTCTTGGTGATCGTTCCGCTGGCGCTGTCACCCTCGGTGAGGAAGATCATCGAACGCTCACACTCATCCTGGTGAGAGGCGCTCTGCCCAAGATGGTATTTGCAGTCCTTGAGCTTGGGTATGTTCAGCGAGACCTTCTTCGCCGACTCCCTTGCTCCCTTCTTCACCTCATTGAGCTCCTTGCGCAGAGCCTCGTTGTTGATGACTTTCTGGTAGAGTTTGTTCGCTTCCTCGGTATTCTTCAGCAGGAAGTCAATGATGGCATCCTTGACCTCATTCACAATCCAGGTGCGGATCTCGGTATTGCTCAGCTTGTTCTTGGTCTGGGACTCGAAAACCGGGTCCTTCACCTTCACCGCAATGGCCCCAACCACCCCCTCACGGGCGTCCTGGGGTGCCCAGTTCTTCTTGAAGTGCTCGTTGATCGCCTTGAGGATACCCTCCTTGAATGCGCTCTGGTGGGTACCTCCGTCGGTGGTATGCTGCCCGTTTACATAGGAGAAGTAGTTCTCCCCATAGCTGCCACCCACATGGGTCAGCGCAAATTCAAGCTGCTTGCCCTGATAGTGGATGATGGAGTAGAGGTTCTCACTGCCCACTTCCTTGTCCAGCAGATCGAGCAGACCATGGGCGGAACGGTAGATCTTGTTGTTGTAGTCAATCGAGAGACCGGTGTTCAGGTAGGCATAGCTCCAGATGCGGGAGAGGATGAAATCCTCGTTGTAGTGGTAGTCGCCGAAAAGCTCAGGGTCGGGAATGAATGTCACCTCAGTCCCATCGGTCTCACCGGTCTTGCCGATCTCCTCATTGACCAACACACCCTGGGAGAAGGTTGCCTTGCTGAACTTGCCCTCACGGTAGCTGGTGACCGAGAAATGGGAGGAAAGAGCGTTGACAGCCTTCGTACCCACCCCGTTCAGCCCTACCGAAAACTGGAAGACATCATCGCTGTACTTAGCACCGGTGTTGATGATCGACACGCAGTCAACCACCTTGCCCAGCGGGATGCCACGTCCATAGTCCCTGACGCGGATCTCACTCTCCTTGAGTCGGATGAGGATCTTGCTGCCGTAGCCCATGATGAACTCGTCGATGCTGTTGTCCACCACCTCCTTGAGAAGGATGTAGATACCGTCATCGACATGCGTACCATTGCCCAAACGCCCGATATACATACCAGGACGCTTTCGTATATGCTCCAGCGCACTCAGCGTTTGGATCTTTGATTCATCATATGTTGTCTTCGCCATGACTGGGTATTATATCAGAATTCCTTCAGGATAGCAAAATAGTGTATATCTTTCCTCCTTGCAGGCTGATGACGGGTGCTGTACCGTACCCATATGGATACTTCCCTGATTCCCTATCTTATCCTCTCCTTCCTCCACTTGAGCCTGAGAAGCGAAGGAAAACACAGAGCAGTAGTGGCGACGAAGGCTCTGCTCATGCCTTCACTTGCTCTCTTTGTGCCCAGAACTCAAGCTTACAGCTATCTTCTGCTCGGCCTGGCACTGGCAACAGCCGGTGATGTGGTGCTGACCAAATCCAAGCAATACCGCTGGTTCCTTGCAGGCATGGGGCTGTTCGCTTTGTCCCACATAGCCTACAGCCTTCAGCTTCTCAACTCTTTTGTCGCCCCTCTTCCCACGCTCCTGGCATTTGCCATCCTCGCGGTGGCTGCCTTTGTACTCATCCGGACCCTTGGCAAGGGCAAGGGTTGGCTCAAATACCTGCTCTATGCCTTGAATCTCTCAGCCATGAGTGCCCTCTGCGTTGGCAGCGGCTCGCTGGTGTGCATGCTTGGAGCCTTGGCCTTCCTCTTCTCAGACGGTATGATTGCATTGGATTCCCTGGGAGTGAGGACAAGCAAGAAAATCAGTGAGATGTCCTTATATATCCTTGCCCAACTTTTGTTGGTGCTTGGTTTCACCACCCTATAGGAGATTGCCATGCAGGATAAGAAACAGCGCCCCTTGTTGCACAAGAAAAAGGAAGGGTTGGCTCCCGGAGCCTTGGTGTATGTAGGGGATACGATTGAGGAACAGACCAGCATTCGTACCCACCGTTACAGCAACGGGTACTATGGCCAGGAGGAAGGATTCCGCAAGGCGGAAGAGGGGACTCTGTGGGTGGAGATCACCGGCCTGAAGGATATCAGGGAAATCGTACGGATCGCCAAGGAGTTCTCCCTCTCCAACCTCAGCCTTGAGGATGTCTTTTCAACCGACCAACGCCTGAAGGTTGACCGATACGACTCCTATCTTTCGGCAACCCTCCGCATCCTGGACAGCAAAGAGGCCCCCGAACAGCAGCTCTCCCTCTTTTTGGGCAAGAATTGGGTCCTCTCCATCGCAGAGAACAAGAGCGATGTGTTCGAACCCTTGGTCCGTCAGCTTGCGACCAACCAATCAAAGCTGCAAGCGGGAAGCGCAGGCATGCTCTTCCACTCCCTGATGGACCGGGTGGTGGACCAATACCTGGTGAAAGCTGACGAGCTTGAGCTGAAAACCGAACATCTGGAAGAACAGGTCATCACCTCCCCCCAGTCAACCGATGCCCCCACCATTCACCAGCATAAGGCCGAGATCCTCCGCCTCAGGAGGATGACCAGCCCACTGAGAGAAATTCTCACCACCCTGCTCCGCTCGGAAAGCGAGTATCTGGACAAGAACACCCTTTTCCTGCTGAAAGACATCCAGGACCATGCACTGTGGCTGAGTGAGGAGTGCGACATGCTTCGCGAGACCGTCTCGGGCATCATGGAAGTCTATCTGTCCAGTTTGGATATGCGGATGAACTCCATCATGAAGGTACTGACCATCATCTCCACGATATTCATTCCCCTGACCTTCCTCACCGGTCTGTATGGGATGAATTTTGCCACCATGCCCTTCACCACTGCATGGTGGGGGTTCTATGCGATTGTCTTCTGTTGTATCCTCGTCGTTGCACTCATGGTCATCTACTTCAGGAGGAAGCAGTGGTGGTAGTCAATTCCCTTGCCGAGGTTGGCATCGATCATCTACTGGAGGCGTTCAACGACGCCTTCAGCGATTATGACGTTCCGATGCAGATGGACAAGACCCAGCTTGTACGTCATATGCATACCAATGGATGCAGTCTGGACGATTCCGTCGGCCTCTTTGATGAGGAACGGCTGGTTGGATTTCTGCTGGTGGCACGACGCACCACAACCGCCTATGACGGGGGAACCGGAATACGGGTGGCATATCGGGGGCAGGGGCTTGCGCACCTGCTGATCGATGAAGCCATCAAGCACACCGCCAAACGCGGTTGCACATCCTTTGTCCTGGAAGTCCTCGACACCAATGAGCGTGCAAAGAAACTCTATGAGAAGCACGGCTTTGCAACGATTCGGACATTGGCCTGCCATCGCAGGGAGCGCCCCACCCCATTGCGGGAGGGAACTCTGAAACTGGAGCAACAAAGTGAGCTTTGCCTTGGTCGGGGGGAGTGCCAGCCAAGCTGGCAGTACAGCGAGCAATCGCTCAAAGCAGGCTCCTATACAGGCTTTGCCATCGTTTGCAACAGAGAAACGGTTGGTACGCTCTGCTTGGACACCAAGAGGGGAATGATAGCCCAGATCTTCATAGAGCCCAACCAAAGAAGGAGAGGCTATGCAAAAGAGGCTCTTCTTGCGGCACAAGCTTTGTGTGAATCGGACCACCTCTCCTTCTACAACGTGGATACCGCTTGCCTGGATCTTCAGGGTTTTCTCGCAGCGGTCGGCTTTCACTGTGTCCTTACCCAAAGTGAGATGCATCGCTCCCTGACACCACAGGCCAGAGCATGAGCGACTATCTGATCCAGCCGCTCGCCGAAGGGCAACAGGAAGAAGCGCTCCAGCTCATGCGCCGTATCTTCGAACCAAGCCTTCACTCCATCTTTTTCCTGCACCCGGAGACCACGTTGGTGGTACGTTTCGAAGGCAAGCTGGTGGGAGGACTCAATCTTGATGTCTATCGGGTGAACACCCAGGTAACGATGGGGTACCTGGGCTGGCTGTACATCGATGAGCAGCACCGGGGAAAGGGCCTTGCAGGTCGTTTGATCGACGAGGCACTCATCTTCCTCCGTGACCTTGGCTGCACCGATGCAGCTGGGTGTGTGGAGGGAGACAATCCTGCTTCCTTCCGGCAATTGGAGCAACGCGGCTTTGCCATCCGCTCCCTCTCCTTCCAACTCAAGCGCTACCGGTTGGGAGTGGCCAAGGTCTGGTCCCACGCATCACGGTTCTTCGACATGGGGTATTTCTTCTGGCAATCAAGCCTGAAGGAGGAGCAAGCGACACCCTATCCCACCAACCTTTCGGCTTATGTGCGTACAGTCTTGGGAAACACGCTCGCCTTCTCATTGCTCGTCCTCGGGTGGAACATTCCGGCACTGCTCTCCCTGCCCTGGACACAGGGAAAAGCCGACAGTGAGCCGACGCTTCTACTCCTGATCCCCATGCTTGCTCTTTCAGTACGCACCCTCTCCATGCTTCTGGTGGCGCGAATCCACAAACTTCCTGTGGTCTATCGCGGTTGGGATACTGCCTATGTGGCCGCCTATCTGGCACCATTGTTGCTGGGAATCCCCTTTCCGAATCCCGGAAACCTCTACATCAGGGGAAGTGACTGGTCACCCAAGGAACAGGCAAAGCCCCTCTTTGCCATGGGCCTGGCCTCCACCGTCTCGCTTGCACTCCTCTCCCTCCTCGTTCCCCATCCCTATGTGGTGCTGCTTCTTTTGCTTGATACCTTTTTCTCGAAATATCCCTTCTGCGGCTTCAATGCATCGCGCATCTGGAGAGGAAAGCGAACACTTGCCATCCTTCCCGCTCTCATCACCCTTGTCTGCTGTACACTTCTGTTGGTATACTGACTGCATTATGGATGACCCGTTACCTAGAAAGGGGTGCTCTGATGAACACCCAATGCTGTTGTTTGTGGCCGGGAGGTGTACATGCAGGTACAACTGACCGCCATCATCATTCTGTTGATCTTTTCTGCAATATTCAGCGCCACGGAAACCGCGTTCACGTCGCTCTCCTTCGTACAGCTCAAGATCCTGGAGAACCGAAAAAGCCGCGCAAGCAGGCTTGCCTACCGGCTCAGCCAAAGGCGTGAGGAGCTCATCACCACGGTCTTGGTCGGAAACAATGTGGTGAACATTTCCGTCTCGTCACTGGTCACCACCTTTGCCATTGAGTTCTTCTCCAGCCAAGCCATCGGATATGCCACCGGTATCCTTACCCTGGTCATCCTCATCTTTGGGGAGATCACCCCCAAGCAGCTGGCCCTGACCCACAACATGAAGATTGCCGTCTTCATGGCCTATCCCATGCGCTTTCTCACCACGATTCTCTTTCCGGTGATCTGGGCGCTGAGACACTTCTCAGCCCTCATCACCCGTCTCTTCTCCTCCCATGCCGACCCTACCATCACCACAGAAGGGGTGATGCACATGGTTGATGCGGCAGAGGATGTCGGCTTGGTGGACCAGTATGAGTCGGATCTCATGCAACGGGCAATCCACTTCAGTGAGACGCAGGTGAGAACCATCATGACCCACCGGACCAATGTGTTTTGCATCAGCGACGAGCTGACCATCCGCGATGCCTTTCCTTCCATCGTACGCTCGGGCTTCAGCCGCATCCCCATCTTCCACGGAACTCCGGAGAACATCATCGGCATTGTGCTGGTACGTGACATTCTCAGGGCCCAATTGGAAAAACGGATGGACAAGATGCTCTCCTCGATCTCGCGCGAACCGATGTTCGTCCCCGAACAGATGCACCTCGATGATGTCTTCTATCTCTTCAAGAAGGCAAAGCTGCAGCAGGCCATCGTCCTGGATGAGTATGGTGGTTTCAGCGGGGTGGTGACCATGGAGGATGTGGCCGAGCAACTCTTCGGCGAGCTCTATGATGAGCATGAGCGCCGCTTCCCCGACCGTATTGTGGAGCGGGAGCAGAAGCCCGGCACCTTCCTGGTCATGGCAGACACCCCCTTCCAGCAGATGGTTGACGAGTTGGACCTGATGGTGGATGAGCACAAGGGACGTACCTCCACGGTGGCTGCCTATGTGCTTGACCTCATCGGGGACATCCCCAGTGAAGGGGAAGTGGTGCAGTCTCCGCTGGGAACCTTCAGAATCATCTCCATGAAGGGGAACAGGATGGAAGCCGTGGAATTTTCCCCAACCATTGATGACGGAACCCTCTAGACAGGCTTTCTCGGCGTTGACTGATTAGGGTTGCAAAGGTATGATTGCTCCCATGAGCAAATACCCCTTCCATGAAATAGAAACCAAGTGGCAGGCCTACTGGGAAGAAAACCAGAGCTTCCGAGTGACCGAGGATGAGAACGTACCCGCTGACAAGCGCGCGTACGTATTGGATATGTTCCCCTATCCCTCCGGGGCGGGCTTGCATGTGGGTCACCCGGAAGGGTATACGGCCACCGACATCTACTGCCGGTTCCTCCGCATGAACGGCTACAACGTGCTGCACCCGATGGGTTTCGACTCCTTCGGGCTTCCTGCCGAGAACTATGCGATCAAGACAGGCACCCATCCCAGGGCAACCACCGAAAAGAATATCGAGAACTTCCGCAAGCAGATCAAGAGCCTGGGCTTCAGCTACGACTGGAGCCGGGAAGTCTCCACCCACAGCAGCGACTACTATCGCTGGACCCAGTGGATCTTCCTCCAGCTCTTCAAGAAAGGCCTTGCCTACGAGTCCCATACCCCGATCAACTGGTGCGACCAGTGCAAGACCGGTCTGGCCAACGAGGAAGTGAAGGATGGCAAATGCGAGCGCTGCGGGACCACCGTGGTGCGCAAGAACATCCGCCAGTGGGTGCTCAAGATCACCGAATACGCTGACACCCTGCTTTCCGACCTGGACGGTGTCGATTGGCCGGAGTCCGTGAAGAGCATGCAGAGAAACTGGATCGGCCGCAGCGAAGGCGCTTCCGTCCTCTTCCCCGTTGAGAATCTTGAGGAGCAGCTTGAGGTCTATACCACCCGTGCCGATACGCTCTTCGGTGCCACCTACATGGTGGTTGCCCCTGAGCATCCGCTGGTTGCAAAGCTGACCACCGAAAGCCAGAAAGAGGCTGTCGAGGCCTATCTTGAGGCAAGTGCCCGCAAGAGCGACCTTGAGCGCACCGACCTTGCCAAGGACAAGAGCGGGGTGTTCAGCGGAAGCTATGCAATCAACCCGGTGAACAACAAGAAGATTCCCATCTGGATTGCCGACTATGTGCTGATCAGCTACGGTACCGGTGCCATCATGGCAGTCCCTGCCCATGACACCCGTGACTGGGAGTTTGCCAAGAAGTTCAACCTGCCCATCATCGAAGTCCTCAAGAGTGAGGTCGATGTCCAGCAGGAAGCCTGGACCGAGGATGGCATCCACGTTAACAGCTCCTTCCTTGATGGATTGAACAAGGATGATGCCATTGCTGCCATGCTTGCCTGGCTTGAGGAACAAAAGCTCGGCAAGAAAGCAATCAATTACAAGCTCAGGGACTGGATCTTCAGTCGCCAGCGCTACTGGGGCGAACCCATCCCCTTGGTGCACTGTCCCACCTGCGGAACGGTTGCCGTCCCCGAGGAAGAGCTTCCCCTGCTGCTTCCCGAAGTGACCAGCTACGAACCCAGCGGCACCGGCGAAAGCCCGCTTGCAAAAATTGACAGCTGGGTGAACACCACCTGCCCGGTTTGCGGCGGCAAAGCAAAGCGGGAGACCAATACCATGCCCCAGTGGGCAGGTTCCTGCTGGTACTATCTGCGCTACCTTGATCCGAACAACACCAAGGAGTTCGTATCCAAGGAGAAGGAACAGTACTGGATGCCCGTCGACCTCTATGTAGGCGGTGCAGAACATGCGGTGCTCCATCTGTTGTATGCACGTTTCTGGCACAAGGTCTTGTTCGACCTTGGGGTGGTCTCCACCAGCGAGCCGTTCAAGCGCCTGGTCAACCAGGGCATGATCACCAGCTATGCATACCAGCGGAAGGACAAGAGCCTCGTTCCCACCGATATGGTCGAGGAGACTTCCACCGATGTGTTTGTCGAGAAAGCAACCGGCGAGCAGCTTGAGCGTGTCGTGGCAAAGATGTCCAAGAGTCTGAAGAACGTCATCAACCCCGATGAGATCATCACCGAATACGGGGCCGACTCGATGCGCATGTATGAGATGTTCATGGGTCCGTTGGAAGTGTCGAAGCCCTGGGCAACCACCGGCCTGATCGGTGTCTATCGTTTCCTCGACCGTGTCTGGAGACTCTATGACGAGCGGCCGATCACCGACGAGGCGCTGGGGGAAGAGTTGGAAAGAACCCTTCACAAGACCATCAAGAAGGTGACCTATGACACCAACACCCTCAACTTCAATACCGCCATCAGCCAGATGATGGTACTGGTGAACGAGCTGTACAAGATCGACAACTTCCCCAGGGAAGTTGCAGAAACCCTGGTCAAGCTGCTTTCCCCCTATGTCCCTCACCTTGCGGAGGAACTCTGGGAGCGCCTTGGCCATACCGGAAGTATGAAAACGGTAACCTGGCCAACCTATCAGGAAGAACTTACGGTCGACAATGAGATCGAGATGGTTTTCCAGATCAACGGCAAGGTCCGTGCAAAAACTACGGTTGCAAAGGGACTTTCCAAGGAAAAAGCCTTGGCCCTGGCCAAGGAAGATGAGAAGGTGAGAACCTGGTTGGAAGGGAAGACCATCGTCAAGGAGATTGTGGTCCCCGACAAGCTGGTGAACATCGTCATCCGCTGACAAGACCCATGAGGGAGGCTTTCGGGCCTCCCTTTCTTATTGTTCCAGTATGAAATGGATGCTGATGGTGCTCCTGAAAGCCCCTTGATTCTGACTCAGGGGCCGAAACAGCCGTGCGTACAACCGCCCCATCCTCACTTGCTCATGGAAAATACCGTGCACCTGATACTCAAAGGGAATCGAACGCTCAAGAAGTCTTCCCTGCTCATCCTCAAGCAGATAGGAAACAACCTGGTTTCCCAACGAGAGTGGAGTGTGGTCAAAGAACAGCCTGCCCAGCCCCCGGTGCTTTGCATGGAGGGTAAGGTCACAGATGGGCAGTCGGGTTTGGATTTGTTTATCCTGATCCGGGATGGGCTGGATTTCAAACACCACATCGGTGGGGGCTGTCTCCAGGATGATTGCAGGATGGAGCGGGTACAAACACAGGCAGAGAAAGAGTACACAAACCGCACCCGGGCGAACTGCACGGGCAGGAGAAGAAACAAAGCGTTGGAAAGAGCATAATCTAATGTTGG
>RZYT01000248.1 GCA_009930195.1 Spirochaetia bacterium
GGTCTACAACGAAGAGGAGAACATCTACGCCCTGGAATACAAACTGCGACAATATCTGCCACACGCTGCCATCTCCACTGCTGTATTGTTCGTGAACGACGGATCAAAGGACAATAGTCTGCAACGAATCCGTGAGATCACTGCCCGCAACGATTCATTTTTCTATCTCGACCTCAAACAAAACGGGGGTTTGAGTGCTGCCCTGAAAGCAGGGATTGACCATGTCTGCTCCGATTACGTAGGCTATATGGATGCCGACATGCAGACCGATCCGGAAGATTTCAACCTATTGTTGCAGGATATTGACGATTATGAAATCGTCACCGGTATCAGGGCCAACAGGAAAGATTCATTCTTCAAAAAGCTGCAATCAAAGATTGCCAACAGCTACAGACGCATGATGACGGGCGACGGGGTGTCGGATACCGGTTGTCCGTTGAAGGTGATGCACACCGATGCCGCCAAACGCATACCGCTCTTCAACGGGATGCACCGTTTCCTGCCGGCCCTGATTCTGTTGCAGAACGGAAAGGTGAAACAGGTTCCCGTGCGCCACTACCCACGAAACGCCGGCTCCTCAAAGTATCACCTCTGGAACAGGTTATCAGGACCTTTCATCGATTGCTTCGCTTACCGATGGATGAAGAAACGGGCCATCAACTACCAAATCAAAGAGCACAACCTCGGTTAACCTATGCAGGCAGGGAACATTTGGATATTTGCGATAGGCTTCCTGGCACAAATTTTCTTTTCCGCACGCATCCTCTACCAGTGGATCGCGACCGAGAAAGCGGGTAGAATCCTCTCACCTCCGGCATTCTGGATCCTGAGTATTCTGGGATCCTACCTGTTGTTCATCTATGGAGTGCTCCGTGATGATTTTGCCATCATCCTAGGACAGTTCATATCCTATTACATCTACCTCTGGAACCTGCATATTCAGGGACTCTGGAAAAAGATACCTCTATTGATCCGTGCAATCCTGCTATTGACGCCTCTTGCGGCCTTGGGCATCATGCTGGGGGATTTGTCCGGTTTCATCGAAACCTTTTTCAACAACAGGGATGTACCCCTCTGGCTATTGCTGTTCGGATCGGCAGGACAGTTGATTTTTGCCCTGCGCTTTCTCTATCAGTTCATCTACTCCGCGGCACATCACAAATCGGAACTTCCGGTGGGCTTCTGGATCATCAGCCTGTTGGGCTCCATAATGATCATCGCCTATGCCCTGTTCCGACTGGACCCCGTACTGATCCTGGGCCAGGCATTTGGTTTTGTAGCCTACAGCCGTAACATCATGATCGGTCTGAAAAATAAACATACATCATGAAGAAATCGCACCTCTTTCTGGTCTGGCTCGTCGCCTTACTACCCATCTTGCTGTTGCGCGACTTCACCCCTTCCAACGAGTTACGCTACCTGAACATCGTAGATGAGGCACTCCAAAATGGCAACATCTTCACCTTCACCAACCAGGGTGAAATGTATGCTGATAAACCACCTCTTCATTTCTGGCTGATGATGGCAGGGAAACAACTGCTGGGTGCACACCGGATGTGGTACTACGCCCTGCTCTCTATCATCCCCGCAATAGTCATCATCGCCACCATGACCCGCTGGATGGGACGCCAGCAGGATACAGACGAAACCACCACCTCGATGATGCTGATGACCACGGGACTCTTTGTCGGTGTGGGAGTCATCGTACGGATGGATATGCTGATGAACATGTTCATCGTGCTGTCGCTCTACACCTTCTACCAGATGTACCAGGAAGAAAAGCTGAAACGCAACAGCCTGCTCTTTCCCCTCTATATCTTTCTGGCTCTATTCTCCAAGGGGCCGCTGGGGATCCTGATACCCTTGGTCGCCACCCTGGTCTTCCTGGCATACAGGAAGAAATTGTCGGATTTACCCCGTTACTGGGGATGGAAAAGCCTTGCGATTCTTCTCACTGGATGCCTGATATGGTTTACAGGGGTCTACCTGGAAGGGGGAAGGGAGTACATCCACAACCTGCTCTTCCGGCAGACGGTGGGACGCGGCATCAATTCTTTCCATCATAAGGAACCTTTTTATTACTATGCCATCACCAGCTGGTATGCGGTGGCTCCCTGGTCGCTCCTCTCCATCGGGATCGTAACCGTCTCGCTTGTTCAAAGGAAAATCAGGAGCGAACTGGAACAGTTCTTTGCTGTCGTTGTACTCTCCTCTCTCCTGCTGTTATCGCTGATCAGCGCCAAGCTGGCTATCTACTCCCTGCCGGTGATCCCGTTCCTTATCGGCCTCACCATCATGATGCTTCCAAAGTTTAGCAGTGGCAACCGGTGGATTAACCTTTCCCTGGCCATACCGGCCGTCATACTCATCCTCTCGCTGCCGGCGCTCATCCTGCTATCACGCTCCGATGAGATGCGGTACCTCGGAATACCGCTCATCTATAATGCTGCAGGAATCCTTTCGCTCTCGGGTATGGCAACTATCTACCAACTCTATAAAAGATGCAGTGTTGTCAAAGCCATCCGGAGCATGTCGCTGGGTATCCTGCTTGCCCTCTTTATTGCCGGCTGGTCAATGCCACAGCTAAACCCCTATCTCGGCTGGAGGGCACTGTGCGAGAAAGTCTCTGACATTTCCGAGGAACAACTGGTGAATGAATACTGGGTCTACCGTATCTCCCGCGCGGAAAATATGGATGTCTACCTCGGAAAAGATATCATCAAGGTGGAGAAAGAAGATATTTTGACACCATCAGCCGGGAAGAAGCTCTTGCTGTTGCGGACCAAAGTGATAGATCGCGACAACGAAATCCGGATGGCTGTTCAAAACAATGCACAGTACCAGATCGGAGATTACACAATTGTACTTTTTCAATGATAAAAGATATGAAAATATTGGTCACAGGAGCTGCAGGCTTCATCGGTTTCCACCTGGTACAGTCGTTGTCGCAGCAGGGCTACCCAGTGGTGGGTATCGATCACATCAACAATTACTATGATGTGAGACTGAAGTTTGCACGTCTGCACCAAACAGGAATTGCTGAGGAGGAAATCAGTGCCGGCAAGGCAGTGCAAAGCAGCCTCTACCCCTCCTATAGCTTTGTGAAAATGGATCTGAACAACCGAGAGAGGCTGTTGACTCTTTTTCACCAGGAGCGGTTCACACATGTGATTCACCTGGCTGCGCAGGCCGGTGTCAGGTACTCGCTGGAAAATCCCTACGCCTATATCGATGCCAATATCTCCGGATTCATCAACCTGCTGGAAGCATGCCGCCGCCATCCCGTCGAACACTTGCTATATGCCAGCTCCAGCAGTGTATACGGTGCGAACAAGCAG
>RZYT01000249.1 GCA_009930195.1 Spirochaetia bacterium
TAGCGAAGCTTCCAAGCCAAATCAGAGAGGAAAAGCTGTTGCTTCAGGGAAGAAACAGTAGTCTCCTTGTTGATGTGGACAAACTCGATGCCCATGATCTCACACCAATCTTCCAGCATCTGTGCCGTTGCATCGTAACTGAGGGTTGCATGGTGAGCGCCCCCCGCCATCATCCATAGCTTTGCTGCCGTGTTGAGATCCGGCTCAGGACGCCACATCACCCGTGCCACGGGAAGCTTGGGCATACGGTAAATCGGCTTTACGACCTCAATCTCATTGACAATGAGTCTCACCCTTCCACCCATATCAACCATGGAAGCGAGGATTGCCTTCCCCGGATGTCCTTCAAAAACCAGGCGGGCAGGAGGTTCCTTCCCCCCGATACCCAATTCGTGTACTTCAACCCGAGCTTTCTCTGTGGTGATGGATGGGCAGATTTCCAGCATATGTGCGCCAAGGGAGAGCTCGTTTCCCTTTTCCATATGATAGGTATAGTCTTCCATGAAGGTCGTGCCACCCTTCATGCCTTCGGTCATCCGCTTGATCAGGCTGGTCATGGCACTGACTTTCCAGTCCCCTTCTCCACCATAGCCATAGCCCTCTCTCATGAGGTCCTGACTTGCAAGGCCAGGCAGCTGGCGCATCTGCTGAAGATCTTCAAATGTATTGGAGAACGCCTGGGCTCCTTCTTTTTCAAGGAACAAGCGCATGGCCACTTCTTCCCGTGCCTGGTAACGTACCGTTTCCATATCCTTGGTTGCGAAATCATAGCGGGAGCGGTACGCTTCCATCTGCGCTTCGACCTGCTCATCGGTAACCTGTTCAAGCACGGAAATGAGATCTCCGACCCCCCAGGTATTGACCTGCCAGCCAAGTTGCATCTGCACCTCGACCTTGTCACCTTCCGTCACAGCCACGTTGCGCATATTGTCACCAAAGCGCATGACTTTCATCACTCGGCTCTCTACGGCCCCTACTGCCGATCGCATCCACATGGCGAGTTCAAGCTGAACATCTTCCTCTTCCCAGAACCCTGAGATGATCTTGCGTCCAATGCGCATGCGTGCAGCAATGAACGCATGCTCGCGATCGCCATGGGCCGACTGGTTGAGATTCATGAAGTCCATATCGATTTCCGTATCGGGGATCAAACGATTGAACTGCGTGTGCAAATGGCAGTATGGTTTCTGCAGAAGATTGAGCCCGTTGATCCACATTTTGGAGGGTGAGAACGTATGCATCCAGGTGATGATGCCTGCGCAGCTATCATCATAATTTGCTTGCTTGATGCAACTCTCTATCTCTGCAGGTGTTTTCACCGTTGTCTTGTAGACCACTTTGCAGGGAAGTCTGTGCGAATTGTTGAGTCCCTCCGCCATAAGCTGTGCATGGCGTGCAACTTCAGCAAGGGTATCCTCACCGTACAAGAACTGAGATCCCACCACGAACCAGAATTCGTAGGATCCTATTGGTTTTCTCTGCATCTTCTTCTCCCTCTTTGCAAGAAAATCTAACAAACACTCGTGCGTTTACGTTAACGCATCACTGAATTCATTCTCCAATGCGAACGCCTGTCTGTCAAGTGGAGAATGCAGATTCTGCAAAAATGCCTCTTTAAACATCGTTTCATACTGATATACACTGACAAAAGTTGGTTTTTCCCCTGATAGACAATTGTTGAAAATATGCTATACTTGCGGTAACGTTAAACAACTCAGCGAAGCCATACGTTTGAAGGATTTCACAAGAGCATGACCATATCAGAAATTGCAAAACTCGCCAACGTATCAATCGGAACCGTGGACAGAGTCCTGCACAATCGTGGGCGGGTTGCCCAAGAAACCGTAAAAAAGGTCATGACCATCGTCAACGACTATGGATATCAGCCGAACACCTATGCCCGCAACCTCAAGCTGAGCAAGCAATACACCATCGGAGTGTTGCTGCCGCAGCTGCACTCCGAGTTTGGGTACTGGAACCTCATTTACGAAGGCATCCTGAAAGCTGCAAAGGAGTTGTATCCGCTTGCGGTGCGTATCGATCTCGCCCAGTTTGACAGATCCCAGGAAGGAAGCTTGCTCAAGGAGGGGGATGCGTTGCTCAAACGCAAGGTTGACGCTCTTCTGCTGGCACCAGTGGTTCCTGATGAAGCGAGAACCCTGGTGGGCCGTAAGAACAGTGTGGATTACGCATTCATCGACTCTCCCCTACCCCAGACAAAACCCGTCTCAACCGTTGTGCAGAATCCGTTTCGCGGTGGCTACCTTGCCGGGAGAATGATGCACCTGCTCAATCCTAAGGGAGGAGTACTCCTAACCATCCAAACCTATCGCGCTGCCTACAACTCAAAGGAGAGAGCAAGAGGGTTTGCCCAGTATTTTGCTGACAAGAGCCAGTACAAGACATATGAAATCGAAATCCAAGCCAATGCCGACATCGGGCAGTCGCTTGATGCCTTCTATCGCGAGCATCAGGACTTGGGAGGCATCTTCGTAGTCAATGATGCGATTCACCGGGTGGCAGAGCGAGTGCTGCTGCTTGGCCGCAAGAGTCAGACAACCATGATTGGGTATGACTTGGTGACCCAGAACCGAAAAGCGATGCTTGCAGGATCGGTGGACTGCCTGATCAGCCAGCGTCCCGAGTACCAAGGCTATACTGCAGTGTATCAGCTGTATCGCAAGGGCTTGCTCAGTCAGGAAGCGGAGGAGACCATATGCGTCCCCATCGATGTCATACTTCCCGAGAATCTTATCGACGAACAGGGCTGGTGCGCAAATACCTGAGAGGAATCAACCAAAACCATTCACAGGTACAGGGGAACGTCCTTCCCGTGACCGAACTTGTGCATGCCTCCAGCCCCAGCCCTATGCAGCCATTCCGGGAGAATAGCATCCAGACAAGAATCTTTTCAGGATGCAGGCAAGAGGCTTTGTTCGCCTAAAGCACCAATGACGATTGCTCATCGCCACCGACACCAGAGTGTCTGGACTTGGTGCACCTGGCCATCAGCTATCGGAAGAAAATGTACGTTTCCAAGAAAATAACAAACATTATCCCTACTTTCCCAAGATCTGGTTTGAAAGCGTAAAATAACATACCAAACTCAATATGATACTTCATGTACTTCTGACATAGCTGACTTTAGGATTTTTACAGGATGCGGTGTTGCCGCAAATCAACCATCCCTATTTTTATGATTCCCTAAAAGGAGGAGAACATGAAAAAATCTCTAGGTATTTTGATGATTCTGATTATGTTGGGTTCAGGTGCCCTGTTCGCCCAAGCACAGGCGGAAACGGGTCTTACCAAGGTGGGTATTGTAAATCTGCC
>RZYT01000250.1 GCA_009930195.1 Spirochaetia bacterium
GCGGTCTCTCCGCTGAGCATGACCGCACTGGTCCCATCGAGCACCGCGTTGGCGACATCGTTGGTTTCCGCCCTGGTAGGACGGGGGTTGTGCATCATCGATTCGAGCATCTGGGTAGCCGTGATGACCGGCAGCCCTGCATCAATGCAGGAACGGATGATGGCCTTCTGGATCAGGGGAACTTCCTCGGCAGGAACCTCGACACCCAAATCGCCGCGTGCGATCATGATGGCACTCGACTCGGCCATGATGGATGCAAGATTCACCACAGCCTCAGGCTTCTCAATCTTGCTGATGATGGGTATCGTCGAGCCGAAGGTGGCAAGCATGTATGCCTTCAGGGCTTTCACATCCTCAGCACTCCGTACGAAAGAGAGCGCTACGTAATCGAGTTGATTGGAGAATGCAAAAGCAAGGTCTGCCTCATCCTTCTTGGTGAATGAGTTGAGATACCGCAGGGGAACCGAGGGAAGGTTCACCCCCTTGCGTGCAATAAGCGTCCCCTCCTCCAGCATCCTGCAATGGATGTCCTGACCTTCGACTCGCTCGACCACCAACGAGACCAGCCCATCATTGATCAGAATCCTTGAGCCGGGAAGAATCTCCTCATGCAAGTAGGGGTAATCGATGCTCACCCGGTTGCGGGTCCCCAGGCAGGGCTCGGTGGTAACCACCAGGGTCTCCCCTTTGGCAAGGGTGTAGGAAGCTTCCTTCAGCTGCCCAAGACGGATCTTTGGGCCCTGCAAATCCATCAGGATGGCGACATCAATGCCCAACTCCCTGCTTGCCTGGCGAACCAGATCATGACGCAGTTGTTGCTCCTCATGACTTCCGTGGCTGAAGTTGAGACGAATGACCCGGCACCCTGCTTCAAGGATGGCCTTGATCATCGGATACGTGCAACTCGCCGGCCCGAGTGTGGCCACAATCTTCGTATAGTTCATACCATGCCCCCTAGGCCAATCATCATGGATGCAACGCATTTTGTAAAGCGTACACACCAAGCCCAATTCCAATCACTCACCCGAAAAGGTGAGACAGAATGCTCTGATGGGGCGATTGCGCTTCTGAGACCACGCACTACAGTGAGGGTATGGGATACAAAAGGAAAAGCGATGCGGTCATTATTGCCGTATGTGCAGTGGTCTCTGTTCTGTGCCTCTTGGGAATCGGTAGGCTGAAGGTTGACTCATCCACCGATGTATTCATCCCAACCAAGGCTCCAGTGGTGGAGACGAACAACAGGATTGAGGCAACATTCGGGTCTCTCGATACCTTGGTCGTAGGCTTGTACGATGAAACGGGTATCCTCAGTGAGGAGAACCTCGCCATCATACGCTCCCTGACAGACAGCATTGCTTCCCTTGAAGGGGTGAAACAGGTCAACTCGATCACCAACCTCAAGCATATGGAGAGTGCAGAGGATGGGGTGGAAGTCGTCGATCTTGCCATGGGCAGTCGTAAGGACATGGAAGAACGCATCGACAGCTGGCCAAGCTTCTATGAGGGCATCTTCCTCAGCGAAGACAGGACGAGTGCGTCCATCCTCATCCAAACACAGACCGACTACCACGCGTCCGCCTTGCTTGCCTCTCTCAGACAGATGTTCGATCCCTTGCGGGGAAGCTTGGAGATTTCCCTCTTGGGGTTGCCGGTGGTCAACGAGCAGATCAAGCTCAGCCTCCTTTCCGACATGGCCACACTCGGTCCGGTAGTAGGCCTCTTCATCATGTTCGTACTTTTCCTCTTTCTCAGGAGCATCAAGGCAACCTTGCTCTGCCTGGTGCCGTTGCTCTTCAGCAGTTCGCTGATGCTGGGCATCATGAGCCTGACAGGCATCACGTTCACTATGGCCACCATGTTGGTACCGGTGTTGCTGCTGATTGTCGGCAGTGCCTATACCATCCACATCTTCAGCCATTTTTTTGAGGAGTATGAAGCGTGGGGGGTGGAGGAAGCACTCTCCAGGGTTGTCAGGAAGAACACTTACCCGATCCTCTCGGCTGCAGCCACAACAGCCTTTGGCTTCCTTGCCCAGATCACCAGCCCCCTGCTTCCATTCAGGACCTTCGGGCTGCTCAGCTTCATCGGGGTGGTTGTCTGTGCCTTGGGTTCCCTGATTCTCCTGCCTGCCCTGATCCGCATGATCTACCAACAGCCGGTACGCCGCAGCGCGCACAAGAGAGTAGGCAAAGGGGTATGGCTTCGAGCGGAGATTTCCCTTGCAAACCGCTATGGCAAGGCTACCCTGTTCATCTCACTTTTCTTGGCAGCCATCATCCTGCCACTCTCCTACAGCAAGCTGGAGGAAGGGACAAACGTCCTCGCGTTCTTTTCCAAGTCCTCTGACCTGGTACAGGACACCCAATCGTACAACGAGCGGATGCAGGGCATCTTCTCCCTCTCAGTCATGATCAAGCCAAGCGAGCCTGCGCTCCATCCAAGAACCCTTGAAACCATCGAAAAGGCAACAGAACGCTTGGAAGAAGAACCGTTTGTAGGCTCGGTCCAATCCATCCTTCCCTTCGTAAAACGGATGAACCAGTTGCTCGGCCCGGGGGATGCGATGACGACTCCCCAGAGGGAAGCAAGCGAGCCGGTCTTTGATTTTTTCTCCGAACTGTCGCCAGAAACGGTGAACGAGCAGCCGTACGAGTCTTCAGCCGGACAGGCCGGAGGACAAGGACGTTACGAAATTCCCCTTGATCCAACAGACTATGGTCTCGAAACCGAGGACCAGCTTGCATCCCTCATCGCCCAATATCTGCTGCTCTACAGCGCTTCCCTTGACGCATTCATCGATGACCCGCTCGAACCTGAGCATCTGCTGATCACCGTGTTGCTCAAAAACGCTGATACGCAGACGCTGAGACATCTGACAAAGCTGATCCCCACCCTCTTTCCCCCAACCTGGACGGTTGAGATTGGAGGAGGGGAAGCGGTAAGCCTTGCCCTCACCGATCTTGTGACCAAGAGTCAGGTCATCTCCCTCTTCAGCTCGTTGGTTGCTGTCTGGCTCTTGGTTCTGCTTACGTTCAGATCGGCCAAGCTTGCCACCCTCAGCATGATACCCTGCATCTTTGCCTTGGCGGCGGTGTTCGCTGCCATGGCAATCTTTTCCATCAAGCTGGATATCATCACCAGCCTGCTGGCTGCCCTCTGCATCGGGGTGGGAATCGACTATGCCATCCACCTGATCTCCGCCTTCCAGCGCAATGACCAGGACTTTGCAGCCATCATGCAAACAACCGGCAAGGCGATTCTTGCCAATGCGGCCTCGGTTGCCTTGGGATTCTCCGGCTTGCTCTTCAGCCGCTTCATCCCCATAGCC
>RZYT01000036.1 GCA_009930195.1 Spirochaetia bacterium
TTCCTTTCGCTTCCCTTTCTCTCCAAGCGCATCGGTTCCTATTCCCTGCTCATCACGGGCATTTTCGTTTCCTCACTCTCCTTGCTGGGAATGGGTCTGTCCCGTTCGCTCATCTTCTTTGGTGCGTTTTTCCTGCTCAGCACCTTGGCAGGATATCTGTATGGGACAAGCAACGTCATGGTGCTGATCAACCTGGATCCCCAACGTTCGAAAACCAATATTCCGCTCATGCACCTCACGTACAGCATCGGGGGCATGTTCAGCGGGCTCTACATCGCGTATCTGAAGCGAAGCCAGTGGTACTACGGCTATGTGCAGATGGCGGTACTGTACGCCCTTCTGGCAATTCTGTTCCTGGTCTTCAGGCCGCAGCAAGCCCGCACCTGGGCGAAACCCAAATACCAAAGCCTGGGAAGTGGATTCTCTTTGCTCAAGGATGCCCAGTTTGCACGGTTTTTGTTCTTCCTGATCACCGCCAATGCGGTGGAGTTCTGTGCGATCATCTACCCGTTGGCCTATATCACTGAGGTGCTCGGGGGCAAAGCGAGTGCAATCGGCAGTGCCATCGTCATTCTGCACGGGAGCATCGCTTGTTCAAGACTCATGGTCATCCCCCTCCTGAAACAGGGCTTTGCTCCCAAGCGTCTGTTGCTCATTCTCAGCCTGGTGTGCGCAACGGGTCTCCTCTTGCTTGCCTTCTCGTCTTCGCTTGGGGTTGCTCTGCTCTGTCTTTCCTTGCTTGGACTTGGCATCGGGGCGGTGAATCCTGTCAGCCAGGTGTTGGAGATAACCCAGTGGCCACAGGACCTCATGCAATTGGCAAACCTTCGGTCAATGGGTTCCACAGCCGGAAGGATGTTCATGCCTCTGCTCGTCGGCTTGATCCTCACCACCTTCAGCCTCTCTTCTGTCTTTCTGTTTCTTGCTTGTTGCATGGTTCTGTCCCTTCTTGTATTGCTTCGCTCCAGGATGTGAGAGAAGAGCTGTACGAGTGCACACTTTTTCTGTACAATGCCGGCCATGGAAGCAAACTTGCGCATCGGCGTCTATGGCTTGGGAAGGTTCGGTTCATTCTGGGCCAAAGCATTGGCCTCACATGGATTCTCTGTGGTTGGCTATGGCAGAAGTGCCACCAGTGCCCCAGAGGGAGTGCGTCTTGGCTCTGAGGACGAGGTCCTCACAGCAGACGTGCTTTTCTATTGTGTGTCCATCAGTGCATTCTCCGCGGTCCTTGAACGGACAGCACCGAGGATTGGTACCCATACCTTGGTGATGGATACCTGTTCGGTCAAACTCTATCCCGCCAAGCTGATGCGTGAGAAACTTCCCAAGCAGGTGCAGTGCATCGCCACCCATCCCATGTTCGGGCCCGACTCGGGCAAACACGGGGTCGAGGGGCTTCCCTTTGTCATTTGCCCAGTCCGTTGCGAGCAAGATGTCTTGCAGGATTGGATCGCGGAATTCAAGCGATGGGATCTCCACGTTCTATCCATGAGTTGTGACCAGCATGACCGGGAGGCCGCCTGGAGCCAGGGTATCACCCACTTCATCGGAAGGACGCTCAGCGAACTGAGCCTGGGGGAGACGGAACTGGCAACGACGGGCTACCGGACCCTGATGACGGTGGTGGAACAGACCTGCAACGACCCGCTGCAACTCTTTTATGACCTGCAGCGATACAACCCGTATGCACGACAGATGCGTATGGGACTCAAGGGAGCGCTTGATACGGTTATGGAAGCGCTCAAGAGGCAGGAGGATGGACGTTGAACGTTTGTGTATATACGTTGGGATGCAGGCTCAACCAGTGTGAGAGTGAGGCAATAGCCGATAGTTTTGCGAAGCAGGGCTTCACCGTTGTGGGCGAGCAGGAAAAGGCTGACATCTATGTGGTGAACACCTGTACGGTTACCAGCAAGGCAGAGCAGAAGGCTCGTCGGATGATCCGCAAGTTTGCTGCCACGGCAGTGACGTTGGCAACCGGTTGCTATGCACAGGTCAATGAGGAGGAGCTGAAAGAACTCGGAGAGAATGTCATCGTGGTTCCCTTGGAGAAAAAGGCTCATCTGCTCAAGCTGGCAGAACACCTGAAAGCCAGTGTGGTTGCAGGCATGGACCTCAAGCAAGGCTGTCTCTCCTTCAGTGACGGGAGAGCTTCCGTATTCGACTATGATGCCGCTTCCTTCTCCTACCACAGCAGGGCTTACCTGAAAATCCAGGATGGGTGCGACAACAGTTGCGCCTATTGCCGTGTGCATATTGCGCGGGGTATGGCGATCAGTCTTGATCATGAGGAAGTGGTTTCCCGAGCGCTTGCACTCGAGCAAGCTGGGTTCCAGGAGATCATGCTCACTGGGGTGAACCTCACGATGTATGACCATCAGGGGCAAGGCCTCGGGGGGTTGCTGGAGCATCTGCTTCCCCGTCTTTCCGACAAGGTGAGATTGCGCCTCAGCTCGCTGGAGCCGGACCATATTGATGACCGGCTCTTGGAAATGCTCAAGGATCGGAGAATGCAACCTCATTTTCATATACCGGTACAGAGCGGCAGCGACCATATCCTGCAGAAGGTCGGCCGCAAATACACCATTGCTGAGCTCTCCAGGATACTCGATCGCTTGCGCATGGCCAAGGATGATCCCTTTCTGGCAGCAGATTTCATCACCGGCCTTCCTGGGGAAACCGAAGAGAACTTTGAGGAGACCCATCGGTTCATCACGGAGCAGCAATTCAGCAGCCTGCACGTCTTTCCTTTCTCCCCGCGTCCCGATACTCCCTTGTTCAAGGCCTCCGATCGTGTTCCTGAGTCGGTTCGTGACGAACGGGCCTTACGCCTCAGATCCCTCAGCACTGACTTGCTCCATACCTATCAGAAGCGACAGGTTGGCAAAGAGGCTGAGGTTATCATGCAAAAGCGCAAAGGCGGATATTGGTATGGGCTCAGCGGAAACTATCTTGATGTGAAAATCCTCTCTGCTCCCCCGTTTGCCAGGGAGGGCATGCTCATCAGCGGATCCTTCGGCCACGTGCTTGGTCAGGAGGGGAAGATGGAGTTCCTCTACAATGGTCCCACTGCTTGAAACGGCGCGACTCAAGGCGTATGTAGTAGGGCTTGATGCTGCGAAGCAGCTTCTTGCCTACGAGAGCCGCAATCGTGCTGCTTTTGCTCCCTTTTCGGTAACCCATCAAACCAGCTTTTACACACTTTCCTCACTGCAGGATGTGTGTGAGAAGCAGGTGTCCCTGTATCTGAAGGGGCGCATGCTTCCGTTGCTCTTTTTTGCAAAAGAGGACCCTCTCCACATTTTGGGCACCGTGAACCTGAATCATATTGTCTGGGGTGCAAGCAGGTCTGCAAAATTGGGCTACAGCATTGATGTCGATCATCAGGCGCAGGGGTATGGCAAGGAAGCAGTGCAAGCAGTTGTATCGTTTGCATTCAAAACACTGCACTTGCATCGATTGGAGGCCCATGTCATGCGTGCGAATGCACCCAGCATAGCATTGGTCACCTCACTGGGTTTTTCCTGTGAGGGCGTATGCAGCGGTTACCTGTACGTAAACGGCAGGTGGGAAGACCACCTGCGCTATGCCTTGCTTGGAGATGATCGCAGGCCCTAGGACCTGCGCATCCTCAAGTCGCGGAATGTGATCTCAGGTTCCTGGATCACCACCATGGTATCCATCGGGACCGACTCCTTGATCCATACGTTCGATCCGATCACGGCATTGCGACCGATGGTTACATCCCCGAGAATCGTCGCATTTGAGTAGATGGTGACATTGTCCTCAAGGGTGGGATGACGCTTGGTTCCACGAATGAGGGCACCACAGGCATCCTTTGGGAAACTCAAGGCGCCGAGCGTCACTCCTTGGTAGAGCTTCACATTGTTGCCGATGATCGTCGTTTCCCCGATGACCGTACCGGTGCCGTGGTCGATGAAGAAGGAGTTTCCGATCGTTGCTCCCGGGTGGATGTCGATTCCTGTCTCCTTATGGGCATACTCGTTCATCATCCTGGGGATGAGTGGTACTTCCATGAGAAAGAGCTCATGGGCTACCCGGTGGATGGTAAGGGTCTTGATGCAGGGGTAGGAAAGAATGACCTCACGCAGGTTTCGTGCGGCAGGATCTCCCTCAAATGCTGCGCGCGCATCCATCTTCAGACTGATGCGCAGCTGCGGGAGGATGGTGCAGAGCTTGTTGATGGTCTGGTCTGCCAGGTCGTTCGCATCACACTCGTCAAGGGAGGGCTTGTCGTAACGATATGCCAGAAAGAGCTGACTCTTCAGAAGCGAACAGACCTTGTTCAGCTGAAGAGTAAGTATTTCTTCAAGGCTCATCTGCGCCTGGTCGCGTCCACAGCGGCCGGGAAACATCAGTTCCAAGAGTTCGTTGGAGATATCCCCGATGACCTGCATCTGGGGAAGTGGTTTCAGACCGTGGAAGTTGGCGTTCCCGGCAACACGGTCGAAGGTCCCCAAAAATGCACTTACATGGGCTGACGCATCGAATTGCTGTTCTTTGCACTGTCTCATGAACATACCATACGGTTCTTGTAGACGTTTATGCAAGGGTTCAGGCCTTGAACTGCTCCGTTCTTTCATGAAAGGTTTTGGCAAGGTGGGCTGCTGCCGCCACTTTCAGGAGGTCCCCGATGAGAAAGGGGAGCATCCCGACCTTCAGGGCGGTTTGCCAGGAGAGCGAACGGGTGTATTTGAGGTAGGGAACCCCTACCAGATAGACAGTGATGGTTGCCGCCAATCCTGTGAGGATGCATAGCAGGAGATAGCGCTTGGGCCGCTCGGATTTTTGCTTCATGTTCCCGGCGATGCCTGCAAGCAGGGAAGCGGGCAACAAGCCGAGCAAGAAGCCTCCGGTGGGCCCGAACAGGATGCCAAGGCCGCCACCGCTGGTGAAGACCGGCAGTCCCACCATACCGAGCAGCAGGTAGATGGCAGTACTGGCAACTGCCATTCTTGTTCCCCCGAGAAAGCCGGCAAGCAGGACGAAAAGCGTCTGCAGGGTGATGGGAACCGGTGGCAGAGGGATTCGGATGTATGCTCCGACGATGACGAGGGCACTGAAAAGGGCGGTAAGCAGGATTCGTTTCTGTTGCATGCCCCGATCCTAGCATGCTCTTCTTTCTATTGTAAACAGCCATTAGGTTGACAATTGGCGGTGTGTTGGCTACCATCGCCCCATGACATCAAGCCAACATCTTTTGCATCTTCTGGCACAGAAGCAGGGCACCTACCAAAGTGGTGAGGAACTTGCCCGAGCCTTGGGCATATCGCGCGCAGCCGTGTGGAAGGGTATCGAGACCCTGCGTGACCAAGGACACACCATTGAAGGAGTCCAGAACCGCGGATATCGTCTGCTCTCCTTGTCCACGCTTTTGGAGAAGGAACGCCTCGAATCGATGCTGGGCGATCATGAGATCCATCTCTTCGACTCGCTGGACTCAACCAATCGCTATGCAAAGAGCTTGGCCTCCGAAAAGCCGAACTGCAAGGCCTTGGTAGTGGCAACGCATCAGAGCGGGGGCAGGGGGAGACTGGGAAGGACCTTCCACAGTCCTCGGGGAGGCTTGTACCTGAGCGTGCTGCTTCCGCTCACGTTCTCCGTCCAGGAGGCTCCGCTTGTCACCAGCATCGCCGCTGTTGCGGTTGCCCGTTCGATCGGGCAGGTCTGTGCGCGCACCTGTTCCATCAAGTGGGTCAATGATCTTTATCTTGATGGCAAAAAAGTGTGCGGCATTTTGACCGAGGGTGTGCTTGGGGTGGAGAGCGGCAGGGTGAGTGCCCTGGTGGTCGGTATCGGCATCAATGTCTCGACTCCAATGCATGCCTTTCCTTTGGAACTGCAGGAAGTGGCAACTTCACTCTACGATGGCGAACAGGCTATTCCTGCCGATTTTGATGCGCACGCTCTGGTTGTATCCATTGTCAGGGGGGTGGAAGAACTGGTCGGGCAGCTACCCGATAGAACATTCTTGGCAGAGTACAGGGAGCGTTCCTTGGTGTTGGGAAAGCGTGTTGTGGTTCATCAAGGGAAAGAGCACTTTCCGGCACTTGCTGTAGCCATTGATGATGATGCGCATCTTGTGGTGGAGGATGAGGCGGGGGCTATTCATGTGCTCAGCTCAGCAGAAATAAGCGTTCGACTTGAAAGCTGAGTTTGGTTTATTGTATAGTCGGTATCTACACAGAAAGGAAATGATAGTATGCTGAAAGCGGTACGTGAGACGTGGAAGACCTTGATCGAGGAGCAGTTGGCTCTCTATGCGAAATCGGTATTGGCAGTGGATGCTGCACTCCCTCCCTTGGCGGTGCAGACCCCTCCCAAGCCGGAGTTGGGAGACCTTGCTTTCCCGCTTTTTGCCTATGCAAAGACGCTGAGAACATCCCCACCGCTTCTTGCCCAGGAACTGAAAACCCGTATTGAGGCTCTCCCGCATCGTCCGGCAGGCGAACTTCTGGTTGCCGGCCCCTACCTGAATGTCCGCATCGACATGGCCGATATCGCCACCGCCTTGCAACAGAAGATTGCCCAGGATGGGGAGCATTACGGGACCAACTCCAGCATGGAAGGCAAGCGGGTGACCATCGAGTTCAGCTGCCCGAATACCAACAAACCCCTGCATCTGGGGCATATGCGCAATGACAGTCTCGGCGAGAGTGTTGCGGCACTGCTGAAAGCGAACGGTGCCACGGTGCGCAAGGTCAATCTGATCAACAACCGTGGGGTGCACATCTGCAAGTCCATGCTTGCCTACCAGAAGTTCGGAAACGGGGAGACCCCCCAGTCCAGCAACATCAAGGGTGACCACCTGGTGGGCAAATACTATGTGAAGTTTGCCCAGTGGGCAAAGGAAGACCCTTCTGCCGAGGAGCAGGCCCAGCAGATGCTGGTGAAGTGGGAGCAGGGTGATGAAAAGACCATTGCCCTGTGGAAGCTGATGAACGGCTGGACGTTGGACGGACTTGCCGAGAGCTATGGGAAGATGGGCATCAGCTTTGATGCCTACTACTACGAGTCGGAAACCTACAAGTTCGGAAAGGATGAGATTCTCAAGGGCTTGGAGGACGGGGTGTTCTATCGGGAAGCTGACGGCTCCGTATGGGTGGATCTTGAGTCCATCAAGCTCGACAAGAAGGTGCTGCTGCGCAAGGATGGAACCAGCCTGTACATGACACAGGACGTGGGTACTGCCATCATGCGTCACAAGGACTGGCCGTTTGATTCACTCATCTATGTGGTTGCGAGCGAGCAGCAGTACCACTTCAGGGTGCTCTTCCATGTGCTTGGCCTGCTTGGCTACCGTTGGGCGAAGGACCTGCACCACCTCTCCTACGGGATGGTGAATCTTCCTGAGGGGAAGATGAAGAGCCGCGAGGGTACGGTGGTCGATGCCGATGAGCTGGTGGATACCCTTACCGAGCTTGCCCGCAACGAGATTCGCGAAAAGGAACGGGAAGCGCTGGTCGATGATGTGGACAAGACGAGTCACAGCATCGCACTCGGAGCGCTGAACTACTACCTCCTGCAGGTCACTCCTACCAAGGATATGATCTTCAATCCTGCCGAGTCGATCTCGTTCAACGGCAACACCGGCCCCTACCTGCAGTACATGGGGGCTCGCATCTCCAGCATGCTTCGCAAGTTTGAGTCAGATCACCAGCATCTCCATGAGACCGCATTCGACAGCAGCTTGCTCTCTCTCAGTGATGAGCGTGAGCTGATCAAGCAGATCGCCCTCTATCCTGAGGTGGTTGAGAAGGCTGGAGCCGAATACGATCCTTCGCTGCTTTGTTCCTACCTGTATGAGGTGAGCAAGCTGTTCAGCCGCTGGTACCACGATAATCAGGTACTCAAGGCTTCCACCCCAGAGCTGGTGCGCGCCCGCATAGAACTGTCTAGGATGGTCCTGCAGGTGCTGATGAATGCCTTCAATCTCATCGGGGTGCCCTTCCTCGCTTCTATGTGATCACGCTCCCTGATACAGGGTGCAGAAGCGATTGACAAACCTTTCTTCCTCCCATTCCAGGTCCTCCTCCTCGTCGAGGAGGACTCTTCTGAGGAAGTGCTGGACGATGCAACTGAAACTCAGTCGGGCAAGATCCAGATCATCAATGGTCAGGCGCCCGCTTTCATTCAGACTTTCCAACAAGACGCCGCTCTGGCCTGCAAGCATTTCATCCAGGGTGGCTTTGATGCGTCTTGCCTCTGGATGGGTGAAGGCCTCGGACTCGATGATCCTGTAGAAGTAACGCATCGGTTCCCCTTCATAGACGGCGTGCCAATGGTCCATGGCCCGCATCAGGACCTCAGAAGCCTTGCCCTGGAGGCTGATGGTGGCCATCTGCTGGTAGGCAAGGGTGTTGCAGTAGGCAAAGAGTGCTTCTATGAGCTCATCCCTGCTGGCAAAGTGGTGAAATATTGCTGCTTTGCTGATGGAGTTCTCCTTGGCAAGGACGGAGAGTGAGATTGCATCAAGGCCCTTTTCGGAACCCAATTTGAGCAGCGAGAGAATGAGATTCTGTTTGGTCAAGGTGGTATGCATACGTTATACTAACCTATCGATCGGTAAGTTTTCAAGCGCTTTTTCTTTGTTTTTCAATCAATTATGCGAAAATGTTGTTGAACCTTTTCAGGCAATTGTGGTATAAGGGACGAGCACAAACTAAACCTAAGGATGAATATCGACATGTACGCACTTGTAGAGATTCTCGGAAAGCAGTACAAGGCCGTCGAAGGGGAAACCGTTCAGGTTGATCATATCAGCCAGAGTGAAGCCGGTTCCGCTCTTGAGTACGCCACCGTTCTCGCCATTGTGGATGAGAACAATGCAAAGTTTGGCACCCCGTATGTAGCCGATGCGGTTGTCAAGGCAACCCTCGTTGGAGATTTGAAGGGTGACAAGATCAGAGTGTTCAAGAAGAAGCGCCGCAAGGGCTATCGCAGGACCCAGGGTCACCGTCAGCGGTACTCCCTGATCACGATCGACAAGATCATTGCATAAGGAGGACTGAAGATGGCACATAAGAAAGGTGGCGGTAGTTCCCGCAATGGTCGCGACTCCAATTCCCAGCGCCTGGGAGTGAAGCGCTTTGGTGGCCAGTTGGTCAAAGCCGGTGAGATTCTTGTCCGCCAGCATGGAACCAAGTTCCATCCTGGACAGAATGTTGGTCTCGGTTCCGATTATACCCTGTTTGCAAAAGCGGAAGGTACCGTGCTGTTTCACACCAGAAACAACCGCAAGTACATCAGCATCGTAACAGAGTAAACGAAGGGCGAAAGCCGAAGTATACGAACCCATGTTTGGATTTTCAGACGAGACGTATCTTGATGTTGCCTCCGGAAACGGAGGCAACGGTTGTGTTTCCTTCCGACGGGAAAAATATATTCCCAAGGGAGGCCCGGACGGTGGCGACGGCGGCCGTGGCGGGGATGTAGTGTTTGTCGTCAAACAAAACCTCAGGACGCTCGCCCATCTCAAGCTCGTTCGGACCTATCGTGCCGAAAACGGCAAGAATGGCATGGGGGATCGTTGTTATGGCCGTGATGGTGTTGACATTGAGATACCGGTGCCTCCCGGCACGGTGATCAAGAATGCCCAGACCGGAGAAATTCTCAAGGATCTGACTGATGTCGATCGTTGGGTCTTCCTCAAGGGCGGACGCGGCGGACAGGGCAACTACCATTTCCGCACCGCCACCAGGCAAGCCCCCCGTTTCGCGCAACCAGGCGAGAAGGGCGAGGAGATGCGCATCGGCGTGGAACTGTTGGTCATTGCCGACATCGGGTTTGTGGGTTTCCCCAACGCGGGAAAGTCCAGCTTGCTCAATATGCTTACCAATGCCCGGACCAAGGTGGCCGGCTATCCGTTCACCACCAAGATCCCCCAGCTGGGGATGTTCCGCTATGATGAGCATGACATCGTGCTTGCTGATATTCCCGGTCTCATTGAAGGGGCCAGTGAAGGTGCAGGCATGGGGATCAAATTCCTCAGGCACATCAGCAGGACCACCGGTCTTGCCTTCTTGATCGACCTCAGTGATGACCGCTACCTCGATGCGTATGATATACTGTGCAAAGAGCTTGAATCCTTCGAACCTGAGTTGCTGAAAAAGGCGCAGGTGATCATCGGAACCAAGACTGATGAGCCTGGGACTGCCGAGCATCTTGAAGAGTTGCGGCAAAAGTATCCTGACAAACAAGTCTTGGGACTTTGCGTGTATCTTGACCAAGGGGTGGAAGAGGTCAAACAAGCCTTTATCCAGATGGTCTCAGACCACGAGGCTGCGCACAACAAGGTTGAGGAAGAGGTCTCTCAGGGTGGGTTTGCAACGACCGTGGATGTCGATGCCTATTACCCTGAATCGCCTGACGAATACTAGGAGGGGCTTGGTGACACAGGCAGTACCCACTGCAATGGTAGGAGGGAGTTTCGACCCGGTACACCTTGGGCACCTGCATTTGGTGCATACGGTTGCAACCACCACCCCCTATCGTCGGTTCATCTTTGTTCCTGTGGCTCGCAACAACTTCAAGCAAGAAGCAAGAACTGCCGATGCAGAGCATCGCATGCGCATGCTTACCCTTGGTTTTGCCTCGTATCGGGAATACTATCCCGATGACCCGGAGCTTGAGTTTGTCTTTGATGAGTGTGAACTCAAGCGAGGGGGAATCTCCTATACCTACGACACGGTCAAACACCTCTATTTGCACTACCCGATCAAGGGAAGGCTGGCAGTGGTCATGGGCGACGATCTTGTCCAAAGCCTGGACAAGTGGCATGCCTATGAGCAGCTGAAAGAGTTGGTCTCTTTTGTGGTGATCCGACGAAACAGCTCCCAAAGCTCTTTTGCCGACCCCGGAGCCGATTTGCAATATCTGGACAATCCCCTGCTTGAAGACAGCTCCACGAGAATCCGTGAGGCTTTGATGGCTCTGGATGAAGGCCGGTCGCTCCCAGCCGAAATTGCTTCCCTGATGCCTGAGGAGGTTGCATCGTATGTCCAGGACCATCGACTGTACCGCACTCGAAGCTGAATTGAGGGGTACACTCAGTACCAAACGCTTTCAGCACAGCCTCTCGGTGAGTCAGACGTGTGTGGATCTTTCGCAACAGTATCAGGAGCACCTGGATGAAAATCTGCTCAGAGCCTGTGGCCTGATGCACGACATGGCGAGGGAGTGGACAGACGACCAGTTGCTCACCTTTGCCCATGAGCACGCATTGGACCTGGAAGCTGAGGAGTGGGAGTATCCTGTGTTGCTGCATGCCCCGGTTGCAGCAGAGCTGCTGGCCCAGCGGGATTTCCCCACGGAGCTTTGCCTTGCTGTGCGTCACCACAGTCTCGGCAGCAAGAACATGGGTCGGATGGGGCTGGTACTCTATCTCGCCGATTATCTCGAGCCGAACCGCAGTCATCTGGATGCACAGCTTCGAGCAGAGTTGCTCAAAGCTCCCTCCTTGGAAGGTCTTTGTCTGAAGGTGATGGAAATGGAAGGTGAGTACCTCAGAAAGAAAGGAAAGAAAAGCTCGGAGGTGAGCCAATCCCTCAAGCAGTTCCTGGAAGCGGGAGGACGGTTGTGAGAAAGGGCGTATTGGCAGTGTGCACCCTTTTTTTGCTTGTCTCCTGTGCTCGCGATGCCCGGGTTTCCCCAGCGTTGTACGGCTTGTACGGGGAAGAGATGGCTGTTGTTGCCTTTGGGCAGAAGGATAGGATTGCAGTTGTACAGCTTCCCCCTTCCCTGATCACTGCCTATGCTGAACATACAGCACTGGATGCAGGCAAGGCGTTTGTCAATTTGGTGGGACTCCCTGCTGCACAGGTGGTGGAGATCCCTTCTGAAAACCTGCTTGCCATTGAGGGGCTTCTGACCACGCTTGCCGCTACCGCCAGGGGCGTAGAAGCCTCCCTTGTTGATGATCAGATGCGTCTTGAAGTATTGGCAGAGAGTGCAGCATACTTGAGGAAAACGGAGTTGGCAGATACACTGGCTCACATCAGTGGCTTGGAAGATCCTCTTGCTTCCCTGCAGCAGGCCAAAGAGGTACAGGTCTTCGATATGAGGACCGTTATGGAACAGAACACGGAAACAATCGACTGGGAAGGCGTTCATGCATATCTCAAGCAGTATCTTGGGATGGTGGGGCGCTACCAGCAGAGGAGTAGAGAGAGATGAATGAATTGGTACTGGGCAATGCAAAGATGATCGCCCAATTTCTTGAAGACCATAAGTGTAAGGATATCAGCGTTCTTGATGTAAGCGAGGAGTGCTCATGGGCAGATTGCTTCATCATTGCGACAGTCTCCAGCGTCGGGCATTTGCGCGGTGTTGCACACGAGCTGTGGGGAGAACTGAACACGATTGGCCTCGAGGTTGCGAACCGCCACAAGAAGCCTTCCGGCGATGGCTGGGAACTGGTCGACTGCGGTGATATCGTGATCCATTTGATGAGCAGCGAGCTCAGGGAGTTCTACTCCCTGGAGAAACTCTGGCAGAAGCGAGAGCTGTAATCAGTCCTCAATATTCTCCCGGATCTTGATGAAGGTCCGGGTGATGGTGTCCACGACAGGGTCTTGCCGATTCATCAGATGGAAGAACAACTTCTGGATGGCATCATAGCCCTGCCGATGTGGTTCCTGGCAGAGTGTACAGGTGATCGTCCCTTCCCGTACCAAGTCTTTGGTTGAAGGGATGTCATCGAAACTGAAAACGTTCAGGTGCTTTGCTTTTCCTGCCTGCTTTATTGCTCTGCAGGCACCTTCCACCCCAGCTGCGGTAATATAGACACAGTTTGTCTCAGGATGTGCTTCCAAGCGTGACAGCGTCTTATGGAACGCTTGCTCATCATCGTCAAGACTTTCGTAGGTATCGATGATGGAGTATTCGAGATTGCGTTCAGCCAACCCTTGCAGAAAGCCTTCTATGCGTTGCTGATGCCCCTTCATGTTGAAGGAGCCGGTCATGATGAGGATATTCTGCTTTTGCTTGCAAGCGAGGGCGAGCAACCCGCTTGCTGTCTTGCCTGCCAGAAAGTAATCGGGACCGACATAGCAGAGGCGGTGCGTATTGCTGATATCGGTATTCACCGTAACGACAGTGGTACCAGCGGCGGTAAGCCGGTCGACAGCCTCGATGACCGGCTCTACATCAATGGTTGTCAGGCACAACCCATCGTAATGTTTCCGCTGCAATTGCTCGATCATGTGCAGATGCACAGAGCAATCGAAGGATTTCACCTCATAGATATCAATACTTACCCCAAAGTCAGCGAGTTCACGTTCTGCCTGGCGAAAGCCGGAAATGACATCTACAAAGAAAGGATTTCCAATGCTGGGAAGCAGACACCCGATTCTCAGCGGCTGCTTGCGGGTAGCCAACGCCTTTCCTGCAAGGTTGGGAATGAACCCCAACTCCTTGGCGATGGTCTTTACCCGCTGGGCAACCTCTTCATTCACCCCTTTTCGATTATGCAGGACCCTGTCCACCGTTCCGCGTGAGACTCCTGCTTTCTTTGCGATATCCCTGATTGTTACAGCCATAGGTTTCCTTCTCTGGGGAGCATAGACGACATCATACAGAGAAGCAAGACTGCCTAACTGGATTTCACGCGCTTCTTGCTCAGCACATCAAATACTACTGCAGCGAGCACGACGATGCCCTTTACAGCCCGTTGCCAGTTGGCATCAATACCAAGGATGGACATACCATTGTTCAGAACGCCCATGAAGATGGCTCCGATGATTGCTCCCCCTACCGTACCCGTTCCACCATATGCAGACGCACCACCGATGAAACAGGATCCGATGGCATCCATCTCATAGTTGGTCCCTGCAGTGGGGGCGGCAGAATTGAAGCGGGCCACTCCTACCAAGGCTGCCACAGCAGAGAGGAATCCCATGTTGGTATAGGCAAAGAAGAGCACACGGTTGGTGTCAATGCCGGAGAGCTTTGCAGCCTTCTCATTGCCTCCCATTGCGTACAGGTGGCGACCAGGAACCGTTCGGCTGGTGAAATAGCTGTATCCAAGCACGATGACTGCCAAGAGGATCAGGACCACGGGGATGCCCTTGTGCATGCCGAGCAGACCGAACACCACCAGTACCGCTGCAGAGAGCAGGACAACGCGGATGATCGTGAAGACCAGAGCCTCGGTCTGGTAGCCTTTCTTCTTCTTGGTATAACGGTCGAAGAATGACCAAGTGCCGAAAATGACACTGACGATGATACCAACCGTGAAGGTAACCGTGAAGATGACCGATGCATCATCGACCTTGGGAAGAAAGCTGGTGAAATATCGGGTATAGGACTCTGGGAAGGGGCTGATGGTCAACCCATTGAGAATCAAAAGGGCCACACCACGCCAAAGCAACATGCCGGCCAGGGTGACGATGAAGGGAGGAATGCGGATGTAGGCAATCCAGAATCCCTGCCAAGCACCGATCGCAATGCCTGCAATCAAACAAATGAGAATCGAGACATAGACGTTCCAGTGCAGATTCACTACCAAGGTACCTGCCAAGGCTCCCACCAAGGCTACTACAGAACCTACGGAAAGATCGATGTTTCCACCGGTGAGGATGCACAGGAGCATACCTGAAGCCAAGATAACCACATAGGCATTCTGACTGATGAGGTTGGAGATGTTGGCTGGGGCAAACAGCGAGCCCCTCCCACCACTGGTGATGAGCACCTGGAAGAGCACCATGGTTGCCAAAAGCACGAGCAGCATTGAGTTCTTCTTCAGAGTTTCCTTTATGCCCAGGTTATGAATCATGATTGTCCCGCTCCTTTCTGATTCTTTACTATACATGTCATGATAGCTTCTTGACTCGCCTCTTTCTGTGTCATCTCTCCGACAATCTTGCCTTCGCTCAGGACATAGATCCGGTCACAGATGCCCAGGATTTCCGGCATCTCGGAAGAGATGACCAGTACCGATTTTCCTTCCTCGGCGAGTTGGTTGATGATGCAGTAGATTTCGTACTTGGCACCGACATCGATTCCTCTGGTCGGTTCATCGAGCAGAAGGATCTCCGGCTTGGCAAATATCCACTTGCCGAGCAACACCTTTTGCTGGTTTCCTCCCGACAGGTTGTTTACATCCTCCCTGACGGTGGAGCACTTGGTATGGAGCTGCTCAACTATCTGCTGGGAAACCTGCAGTTCCAGGTCCGAATCTATGACCTGATGATTGCTCACCCCTTTCAGATTGGCCAAGGTGGTATTCTCCATGATTGTCTTGGAGAGGATCAGGCCGTTGCCTTTGCGGTCTTCCGTAACATAGGCAAGCTTGTTTTCGATGGCAGAGCGAACGGTATTCAGATTCACCTGCTTGCCGTTGATGCGCATCGT
>RZYT01000251.1 GCA_009930195.1 Spirochaetia bacterium
GGGCTTGGACCTTGGGGGGATGATGGATCCTCCGGGTTACCGTGTGGATATGGAGGAGGGCGTGCGGTCATTCCACGAATTCAAGGGAGAGATGCAGTGCACCGAGTTGTGCAGCCGACCGGTCGTGATCACGCGGTGAGCATCAAACCAAATACGTCATACCAAAGGTAAGCGGGTGTCCTCTAGCATAGCGCATGGAGGATAGGCCATGAGAAAATACAAAATATACCCGCAAGAGCTCAAGGAAGAGATAATCAGCAGGTTCAGGCAGTCGGGATTGTCGCAGACCAAGTTCTGCAACCTGGACGAGGTGCCGATAACCAATTCCACACTCAGTGAATGGCTGAGGAATGCCGGGTTCGACAAGTTCGGGCTACCTTTTCCAAAGAGGCAGGAGCCGGCCCAGCCAGCACTGAACATGGTCTGCTACAACGTGGGAGGGGATTCAAGGCGCAGAAGCAATGGGGGGGACCCCCAGCAGCCCTCCCTCGCCCAGATGGTCGCATTTCACCAAGAGATACAGGATATCTGCATTGAGCTGTACCGTCTGGCTTGCTCCAAGGAGAGCATCACCCTTCTCAGGCGTATCAAGGAGGTGTTGTGATGGCTCTGCCGTTTGACACAAGCCTTGAGGAAAAGAAAATTTTCTTGCGCATCGGACCCACCGATTTCAGGCGCGGGGTACGCGGCATGGTCTCACTGGTGGTGGGAGCGATGAACATGAGGATGGATGAGCAATCGATGTTCGTGTTTTGCTCCACCAGCAAAAAGCAGATACGCATCGTCTACTGCGAGGGGGCCGGGTGCTGGATGCTGGTCCGTTCCATACGCTACGGTTGCTACAGCTGGCCAATGGACGGTGATGCTGCGGCACAGATGACGGAGGAGGACCTGAGGAACCTGCTGTCAGATCCGGTACCCCTTGGGCATCTGAAGGCACGCGGTCTTGTGACCAGGATGGACCTGCATATCTGATAAAAAAGTATGGATATTTTTATATTGTGGAAAGGATTGGATGATCCTACAATGGCCTTCCAAGCCTTGTTTTCTGCGTTTTGGTGTTTTTGATACGACGGGGTCACCTGCACAGCATGCGGCCCCAATAGTCTGCTCCTGGATGGGTTTTTTAGAGGCTTCGAGACACTTAAAACATTGCTGTAAAATGACTTATGTTGACTTATCTTGCATTCTTGTGATACAGTCTCCCCATGACCAATGAAGAGGAAATCACCCGGCTGAGGATGCGTGTCACCGAGCTGGAGAAGCAGAACAAGAAGAACCAGAGGCAGATCGCCTCACTGACGCAGAAGAACTCCGATCTTGAGGAGGATGTGCAGGTGCTCTCCAAGGCGGTGAGAGCGGGTGAGGAGAAGCTGAGACTCAGTCTCTTCCTCAGGTTCGGCAGCTCCAGCGAGAAATACCGCAAGCTCTTTAACATACCCGTCGAGCTCCTTTCCAAGGAAGAGGAAGGATCCCTCAGCGAGGAGGAGAGGAAGGTCCTCGACCAAGCCAAGGCATTGGTCGAGCAACAAACCGCCAAGGCAGATGCCGTTTCTCAGAAGAAGGGGAGCAGAGACAGGAACCCTGAAAGCCGCAAACGAGGCAACGGCTGCGGGCGGCAGAGTTTCGACCCCTCATATCCCAGGGAGGTTGAGCATTTCCACCTCCCCGATCATTGCCCCCATTGTGGAACCGGCATCAACAATCTCAACAGTCCCGACACCCATGAGTACATTGAGCTGATCAAGGACAGCCTGCGCATCGTCAGGCAGATGAAGGACAAGGGCTACTGTTCCAACTGCGGCCAAAGCTATGACGCAGACGGAGCCAGAAAGCGCAACATCATCACCGCATCGGCCCCCGAGCGCTTCATCCCAGGCGGCCTTGCCGGCAACAATCTCATAGCCACCTCACTGGTGGACAAGTTCTTCTATGGGCTGTCGGTGACCAGGATATCCAAGCGGTTCAGGAACCTGGGTGTAGAGCTGAGCGAGCAGAATTTCGCCAACTGGCACCTGCGTGCCGGTTCGGAGCTCAAACCGGTGGCACAGGCGATCAGGGACTTCATCCTCACCCAGCCTGCAATAAACGCAGATGAATCGACTTTGCAAGTTCTGGCCGAGCAAGGACGCAGCGACAATCTGAAATCCTGGATGTGGGTCCTGTGCAGTGCGACACCCCACAAACCGGCCGCTTATTTCCAGTATGACGTATCGCGCTCCAGTGATGTGTTGAAGGGCATGGTGGGTGACTACAACGGATATCTGCAGGCTGACGCCTACGCCGGCTACCAGGCAGACAAGCAGAACTACCAATTCACTCTTGCACTCTGTGCTGCACATCTACGTCGAAAATACATCGACGCCCAGAAGGCCGGCTCCTACAAGGAGGATTCTCCGGGGTTCATCACCCTTGACAGGATCCTCACCACCATCGGCAAGATCTACAGCATCGACAAGACTTATCGCCGTCGGTGGCTGGAAGAAAAAAGCATCAGCGAACAGCGGTTCATCACTCTGCGAAGACAGGAGTCGATGCCTCTGTTCGAGAAGCTCTCCAAGTGGGTCAGAGGCCGTTACAACCTCCATAACGATGACAAGCTCATCATGGAGGGGATGGATTACTATCTCAACAACGAGATGCTGTTTAGGTCCTACCTTGACTGCGCCAACCTGAACCCAGACAATTCGAGGGTCGAGAGGATTATACGCGCATTCAGTACAATAAGGATGAACTCCCTGTTCGCAGGGTGCCCCGACGGGGCGCACACCTTTGCAACCCTCCAGTCCATCATCCAGACAGCCAACCTGTGGGACTTGGACCTCTATGGGTATGTATCCTACCTGCTCGGCGAGATGGCAAGGATACGCAGTCTGAGTGCCGGGTCGGTCGATTACAGCCAGTACCTGCCCTGGAACCTCAGTCCAAGGCTTCGTGAGGAAATGGCTGTCCATTCCATCTCAATCAAGAAGAAAAAGCAAATCTAGGTCTTCTCCATCTCTTCTTCAATGACTCTTCCAAGCCCCTGTCAGCTCAACAGGGGGCGATTGAGTGCCTTATCACCTCAAACACAACCATACTGGAAGCCTTTGTTGTGTTGCTAGGACGTATTTGGTTTGATGCTCACCAAGCGGCTCAATTCGTGGAGCTTGCCTACAACCCGGTCGAGCGTCTGCTGGTTGTCAGAAAGAGCAGAAAGGAGTCCGATCGTACCATCCGGTGGATTGGCGAGCAAAAAGGTAATCCCTGCATGCGCCGTTGCACCTGCAGGGGTATCTCAGGCGCACTCTATG
>RZYT01000252.1 GCA_009930195.1 Spirochaetia bacterium
GTACGGCGAAGACAAGGTCAGGCCTGTACGGGCTTTCTGATGAGCCATTTACCAATTTATCCATTTAACCATTGAAAGGGGGTGCAGGGGGGTAGTCCCCCCTGCTGAATCAGAATGGCATTGTATTACGACCTACCGGTTTTCCAGGATGTGTACAAGCTGGTGCTTCTGCTGTTTCAGTACACGACAAACTTTTCCCGTGAATACAAGTTCACCTTGGGGCAGGATATGAAGAGGGATGGAATTGTCCTCGTGCGGAGCATCTACCGGGCGAACAAGGCCAAGGAGAAGGAGCAGTATCTTGAGCAGTTTCTAGACGACTTCGAACTGCTGAAACTTGAGATCAGGTTGGCGGTCGACCTGCACTTGGTCACGATCAAGCAGCAGGCTGAGTTGACGCTCCTGCTCTCGGGCATCGGAAAACAAATTACCGGTTGGCGCAACGCCAGCCGATGAAGCCGGAATCCCATGACCCAAGGGTTGTGGGAGCGAGCAAGGCTTAGCCCAAAAGCGGCAGAAGGTCTGCATTTCATGCAGGTAAGGGGCATGGATTCCAAGCGCTTGGATTCCATCAATACACTTCTGCGATGCGAGGAGGTTTTTCTGACGACAACTACTGGAGTTCCTCACAGAACAATGCAAACAACGCATGGAACCAGAACTTCAACAATGGGAATCAGAACAACAACAACCGGAACAACGAAAACAAGGTCAGGCCTGTACGGGGTTTTGGGCAAGCCGGTGCCGGAGAAAGGTGAAGTGCCTCATCCGGCACCTTTTTGCACCTGCACGCAGCTGGAGCTCTTTCCCTCCTGCCTGATAGGCATCGAGCAAGTGTTCGAGGCCTATTACTCGTGCAGGAAGCACAAGCGAAACACCCGAGAGGCCATGGCGTTCGAGGTGGATCTCGAGGAGAACCTCATACAGCTCTGGACAGAGTTGAATGACGGCACCTACCGTATTGGCAAATCTACGGTATTCATCGTCGAGCAACCTGTGGTCAGGGAAATATTCGCAGCCTCCTTTCGGGACCGAATCGTGCATCACCTCATCATCAATGCCCTGAACCCGGTCATCGAGAAGCGGTTGGTCTACGATGTGTATGCGTGTCGTGAAGGGAAAGGCACCAATCTGGCTGTAGCGAGGCTGGACCATTTCATGAGAAGCTGTTCTGCCAACTACCGGAGGGAAGGGTGGGTGTTGAAATTGGACATCAGAAGTTTCTTCATGTCCATCGACAAGCACATCCTCTTTGAAGCTTTTGCCGCCTACATCAGGGCTTCCTATTTTGCACAGGATAGGGAACTGTTGCTGAAGCTTTGTCAGCTTGTGGTGTTCAACGATCCAACTCGTGACTGCATCTTCCGGTCACCAGAATCCAGTTGGGATAGGCTGCCCAAGGACAAAAGCCTGTTCTTTACAAAAGAAGAGTGTGGCCTTCCCATCGGCAACCTCACCAGTCAGGTGCTTGCCAATTTCTATCTCTCTCCCCTTGACCATTACATCAAGCATGATCTGAGCATCAGATACTACGGAAGATATGTCGATGATTGCGTATTGGTACATGAGAGCAGGCACCATCTTACACAGTGCATCATGCTTATACGTCAGTTTCTGCAGAATCGACTGCATCTGACGCTTCACCCGAAAAAGATCCGGCTCCAAAGAATCAGGGATGGTGTCTCGTCCCTCGGCTGGTCTTTGCAGGTTGGGCATATCAATGGCGGTAATCGCTGCATCGGCAATTGGAGGAAACTGGTAGAGCGGGAGAACCTCCTGATAGAAGACCACAAGCCAACAAAGGAAGAACGGTTGGCCTTTCGCTCCTCGATGAACTCGTACCTGGGCCTCTTTGCCCATTACGATACCTATAGGGTGCGTTGCAGGATCCTGGGCACTTTGGATCAACGATGGACAAGATTTTACCTACCGGCTTATACGATGAGAAAGATGGTGGCGAACAGAGAACCGAAGAAGATGCATCAAGTACAGAGTTTCGCTGCATCAGACTGATTGGATACTTCATCCCCAGGGAAAGAGCCTGCTTCATCCCTTGATCTCCATCCCATTCTTGAACATGAACCTGACATCCTTCTTGCCATGCACTATTGCATGATCGACCAGCGAATACCAGAGACCATCCGAGAATTCCGTTACCAAGCCTTCCATCTTTTCCAGCTCCTTGATGAACAACTCTGTCTTGGTCCTGCGGTACTGCCTGTCCAGTATCGCCTCATCCAAGGCGGCAATCTCGTCCTTGCCCTTGACGTACCGTTGTGAAAGCCCTTCGAAGCGGGCTTTGTAGTTTTCCTGGTCCATCGCCCTTGAGGCATTCTCGGCTGTGAGCTGCTCCATCATCCTGACGATCTCGGCTCTGTCCTGTCTCAGTTTCGCCAGCTGGGTCTCTTCCTCAGCGGTACTGAACACCTCATCACTAACTTGCTCAAAGGTCCTGATTATCCCGTCCTTGTCACCTATGAGCTTGTTCACTGCCTTGACGAACAAGGTCTTGATGTCTTCTTCTTCGACCATCGGGCCGCTACAGGGACTGCCCTTGCTTCTGTACTTGTGGTTGCACTGCCACACAACCTTACGGTACTTGTTGTTCGAATGCCATACCTTGGGGCCATAGAAAGCCCCGCACACCCCGCACCGGATGCGGTTTGAGAACATGTGGTCGCGCTTTCCCGATTCCACAAATTTGCTCCGGTTCGCTCTCTCCCTCTGCACCAGATCGAAGATTTCAGCCGGGATGATGGCCTCATGGTTGCCCTGTACATAGTACTGGGGAACCTCCCCCTTGTTGACCACCGCCTTCTTGGTGAGGAAGTCGGGGATGTAGTACTTCTGAAGCAGTGCATCTCCCTTGTATTTCTCGTTGGAGAGGATGCTGGCAATGGTTGAGTTGTGCCATCTGGTCTTTCCGCTGGTGGTCCTGATGCCTTCTGCGGTGAGCCTTGTTGCAATGCCGTTGAAACTCATGCCCTGGAGAAAGAGGGTGTAGATGTATCGTACCGTCCTTGCCTGATCAGGGTTCACCACCAGATTCCCTTCGGGGCCTTTGTCATAGCCGAGAAAGCTGTTGAAGGGGACTGTGACCTGCCCGTCTGCAAAGCGCTTTCGCCGGCCCCATTTAACGTTCTCCGATATGGAGCGCGACTCCTCTTGGGCAAGCGAGCTCATGATGGTGATCAGCAACTCCCCCTTGCTGTCAAACGTCCAGATGCCTTCCTTCTCGAACGCCAATTCCTTACCCTAATAGCGT
>RZYT01000253.1 GCA_009930195.1 Spirochaetia bacterium
TTGCAGTATTACCATGTTGATGTTTTCTCAAAAGGCCCACTCACAGGAAATGGATTGACCGTTTTGGTTTGCAGCCAGTTTCCCACCCCTGAAACCATGCTTCGGATAACTCGGGAGATGAAGCAATATGAGACCATATTCCTGAAACATCTCCAAGATTGCGAATACAGAGCAAGAATTTTCACAAAAGATGAAGAATTGGACTTCGCGGGACATCCTGTGCTTGGTGCTGCAGCTGTGATACACAGGGCCCATGTGGGGAAAGAGAATGCGGAAATTCTGTTTCATCTGAATGGCAAGGATGTTTCTGTTGCCAGTTCGGCAATCGACGGCAAGCACGAGTACACCTGCAGAATGAACCAGGGAGCAGCAACAATGCTCGGCCACATTCCCGTATCCGACTATCCGAAACTGATCGAACCCCTTGGGTTGAATGTGGACAATCTTGCTCCAGGATATCCTTTGCAAGTCGTCACAACAGGCCTGCCTTACCTCATCGTTCCCATTCGCAGCGGGCTCGGAAACACAGGAATTTTCTCATCAGACTATGAATCGGCATTAGCCGCCTATGGTGCAAAGTTTGTCTATGTATTTGCTGTGGATGCCATGGAAGGCAGAACATGGGATTTCAGTGGATTGGAAGACGTTGCAACAGGCAGCGCGGCTGGACCGGTAGGGGCATACCTGTGTGAACACGGCGCCTACAGGGAAGGGGAAGAAATCATCCTGCACCAAGGACGATTTGTCGGAAGGCCAAGCGAACTGCGTATTCTGAAAGAGAGAGAAACAGGAAATATGATTGTCAGCGGAAATGTATCCATCGTTGCTGAAGGAACCTTCTTTGGTGATACGTCCCCTAGCGAAGTATCTGCCTGATGATTCCCGTTTGCCATGAATGAGGCAGAAGATGCATGAGCCTGAGCAAGATATTGCAATTGATGGTGTAGACATATCGCGGGTGTTTGGCTTGGAGTATCCGCAATGCCAGGTTTCCGATAGCCTGAGGAGGGATGCAGCGCGATTCAACCCGGTCAACAATCGACCGGAATCGGGCGGCATTGCAGGAATACAGCTTTGTGTTTCCGCAAAAGGAATCCAATCGATTTTTTGAGACCTGCAAGAGCCCTGTTTCCACGGCTCCCGGACGGATTACGGACACCCTGTATCCGAGAAGTTGAAGTTCCATACGAAGCGAATAGGCATAGCGCTCAAGCGCTGTCTTGGCAACTCCGTAGAGACCAGTGAACGGAAGAGGATCCAAAGGGGCAAGTTCGCTGCTGGTGATGATGATCCTTCCGTTAGGTTCCAATAAGGGGAGAAAGAGACGGTTGACGCGGTACACACCAAACAAATTGATATCAAACATACGGATGAACTCAGGTTCGGGAATCTCTATCAGAGAGTTCAAGTCATACACCCCCGCAAAATGTAAGATTGCTTTGAGTGATCCAGCCTCTTCCTTGATGCAGGCAAACGCAGCTTCCAGGTGTGCGCTGTCTGTTATATCAGCAGCAAGAAACCGGAAGGAGAAATCCTCCCCAGGCTGCTGACAATCCAACCCAAACACGGTATAGCCGGAGGCAACCAATAGTTCACAGGCTGCAAATCCCATGCCTCCAGCTACCCCGGTTACGAGAATGTTCATACTCATACGACTGACCCCTTTTTCCGTATCTCCAACTATACCTGAACCTATGTCAGGAATCCACATTGCTTACCAACCTATGGACAGGGAATCGGACACCGAGCATAGTGAGACTGCATTAGCCTGAAGAAAGGAACAGGGAGACCGGACAGGTCTTCATGATGTGGTGATATACATGGAACAGGGCGAAATAAAACTCGTGAGGGTTGCCAAGACTACCATGCACGAACAAACGGTCTTGAAAAACCTGCTGAAAATGTACTGTTATGAATGGTCGCAATACAACAAGCTTGCAGTGAATGCAGACGGGGAGTTTGCATTCGAGACGCACGCATCAGACTATTGGACGAAAGAGGGGTATCATGCCTATCTCATCGCAGTCGGCGAGAACTGGGCTGGATTAGTACTCTTTGACAATGCTGGTTTCATCGTGCACAAGAACTACGACTACTCCATGGCTGAATTTTTTGTCTTATATCCGTATCGGTGCAGCGGAGTCGGAAGCTATGTTGCCACCTCCATCTTCGATTCGTTTGCAGGAGGATGGGAGATCGGATGCCATCCGAAGAATGAGGCTTCCGTGCATTTCTGGGAAAAGGTAATCAACAGCTATACGGCAGGAGCCTATGAGATAATACGTTCCTGCCCCTCCTATCGGTACCATGATGGTACGTTTGGTGATGTCCTCTCGTTCAAGGCAAGGTAATGCACAAAAGGAAGCAGAAAATGGACCAACCCTGCTTTGCATCCTCGGCGCAGGGTGATACGCTCAGAGAGGCATTGCATCATCTGGCATGCCCCGCAACTCAGTGGGAGGCTATATGAACGATTGGTTTACCAGAGACACCATAGATCCAGACACGTACATCCTCAGTGAATACCGGCATTGGGAAGAAACCCATTGCTATCTTCTGAATGGCTCCAAAAAGAGTCTTCTCATCGATACGGGATTGGGAATCTGCAATATCAGCGAGCAAGTGGTGAAATTGACGGAGAAGCCCGTGGCAGCCGTGGCAACACACATCCATTGGGACCACATCGGCGGTCATACATACTTCCCTGATTTCTACGCCCATACGGACGAGCTGAACTGGCTCAACGGAGAATTCCCCCTCTCCTTGGAGCAAATCAGGGACATGGTGATGGATCGCTGCAAAGCCCCTGCCGGGTATGACGTTGCAAGCTACGAATTCTTTCAAGGCAACCCCACCCGGATCCTTGAGGATGGGGATGAGATCGACCTGGGAGGAAGAATCATCAAGGTGCTGCACACCCCGGGGCACTCCCCTGGACACATGTGTTTTTGGGAAGAAGCGCGAGGCTACCTGTTTACCGGGGATCTGGTCTACAAGGATACCCTCTTCGCCTACTACCCTTCCACCGATCCCCAAGCCTATCTCACTTCCCTGGAAAAGATAGCAGCCTTGCCTGCAAAACGGGTCTTCCCGGCACACCATAGCTTGGATATCCAACCAGAAATACTGGTGCGAATGCGCAATGCATTTCAGGAGTTGGATGCCCAAGGCAACCTTCGCCATGGCAGTGGCATCCATGACTACGGGGACTGGGCTGTATGGTTGT
>RZYT01000254.1 GCA_009930195.1 Spirochaetia bacterium
TCGAACAGGGCCTTCTCTCCGCCCACCATGATGGCAAGGCTTCCGTCGATGGCCTTCGGCTCGCCGCCCGAGACCGGTGCGTCAAGCATCCTCACGCCCTTCTCGGCGCAGGCCTTCTCCACTTCCTGGCTCGCAAGCGGGGCGATCGAGCTCATGTCGATCAGCACCAGGCCCTTCTTGGCCCCCTCGAGCACACCGTCCTTGCCCAGCACCACGCTCTTCACGTGCGGGCTGTTGGGCAGCATCGTGATCACCACCGGCACCTGCGACGCTACGTCGGCTGAGCTCTTTGCAGCCACGGCACCGGAAGCCACCACGTCGGCTACGTTCGCCGCATTCACATCATAACAAACAATACTATGACCTGCCTTCAGCAGGTTCTTGGCCATGGGCTTGCCCATGATTCCCAATCCAATGAATCCAATCGTCATATATTCACTCCTCAGAAGTATTTTGCTTTCACAAAGGGGAGCAGAGGTTTCCCCTTTATGGATAGAGTACGAGCAGAACCAGCAATTGTCAACTAAAATTATAGTTTTTATGATACACGTTATATTTTTTATATTTCATGTTATATATTTCAAGTTACTTTATATTTCAGTGTTCTCTGCACAAAAAAGCCTACCCTAAGGTAAGCTTTCTACCACCATACATAGTTTTGAACTGCTATCGGCTCACCACATGCTGTGGCTTACCCTCCAGGAACGCTTTCAGGTTTTCCACCGCAATATCCATCAGCCGCTGCCTGCTCTCCTTCGGAGCCCAGCTGATGTGCGGCGTGATCAGGCAGTTCTTGGCAGAGAGCAGGGGATTGTCCGCCTTGATCGGTTCCTCGGAGACCACATCCAAGCCTGCAGCATACACCTTGCCGCTGTTCAGCGCATCCGCAAGGTCCTGTTCTACAACCAGGGGACCACGGCTGTTGTTGAGCAAGATGACCCCATCCTTCATGCGTGCGATGGAATCCTTGTTGATGATGCCCCTCGTGCTCTCAAAGAGCGGGCAGTGCAGGGAGATGACATCGCTGGAGCCGAGCAAGGTATCCAGATCAACATAGACATCCGAATTCCCGCTCTGCTGACTCACATCATAGGCGATGACCTGCATGCCGAAAGCCCTGGCGATGCGGGCGGCAGCCTGCCCTATCCTGCCATAGCCGATGATGCCCATCGTCTTGCCGGCCAGCTCGATCAAGGGATAGTCCCAGAAACAGAAATCCTGGTGATTCGTCCACCTCCCCTCTTTCACCGCATCACTGTGGTGCTGTACATGGTGGGCGATCTCCAACAACATGGCAAAGGCGAACTGGGCCACCGCATCGGTACCATAGGTGGGGATGTTTGTCACCACCACACCCCGCCTCCGGGCGGCCTCGATATCCACCACATTGTAGCCGGTTGCCAATACCCCGATATATTTCAGGTTGGGAGCCATGGCAATGGTCTGTGCATCAAGAGGGGTCTTGTTGGTGATGACGATATCAGCAGATCCTAAGCGAGAGAGAATCTGCTGCTGCTCGGTTCGGTCGTAGATCGTCACATCGCCGAAGGCCTCAAAGCCTTCCCATCCCAGGTCTCCTGGGTTCAGGGTATAGCCGTCAAGAATCACGATGGTGTGCTGCATAGGTACTCCTCATCAAGTAGTCGTGGTACTGCCAGTGTAGCAAGGATGAGAACTCCTGTCTTCCACCAAACAAGAACTATGGGCACGTAGGTCATTCAGGAAACAAGCGTGCTGTCATGCATGGTCGGGCACCTCATAGCTGAAGTAGTCGAAGTCGGCGATGAAGGACCTTCCGGCAAGATCCTGGGCGCAAAGACCGATGAACGCACCGGTGAAGTGCATCGGCTCCAGATACTCGTCGCTGAGAATGGAGGAGTCGAACGAGGGACCAAGCTCCTGCCAGTTCTGCTCATCCAAGGAGTAGGAGAACTGCAGGTGGTCGTAGCGCATGTTCGCCTTCAGGTAGACTCGACTTCCCTTTGGAACGGAAACAGGTTTGATCGGCTCGATCCAGCTGCCCTTGTTGCAGCAGTAGAGGTTCAGCACCTCAGCATCGTCGATGTTCGTCTTGGCAAGGTAGAAAAAGTGGCGGTGGTCATAGAAGGCTATCAGGCCGGCGAGTTGGTTGTAGTCCTTGGGATTGCACTCCAAAGCAGTGACCGCATCATAGCAGAAGCTGGTCTGCCTTCGGGCGACCAGGCTCTGCTCGAAGCGGGAAGTGACCGACTCCTTGCCCCGAAGGCGCAGAAAGCCCGGTCGCTCGGAGAGCGTGCACCGCTTCTCATCAAGCTGGAAACGAAGGCTTTGGTAGAGCGGAGCAAGCGTCTTCTGGTCAAAGTCATCACGTACCAGAGTGTTCTTTTTGGTTTCTGATGCTCCCAGATCGGGAACAGATACCACCAGCTTGGGCTCCCTGCCTCCCCCCTCAAGCTTCAGCCAGCCATCTTCGGTCCAGAAGACCTTCTGCAGCGCAGCCTCACGGCCGAGGATGCACCGCCCACGGGAAGGAAGCGGACGGGCACAGAGGTGTGCAATGTACCACGAGCCTTCCTGGGTCTGCACGAGGGACGCATGGCCTGCCTTCTGCAAGGGATTGGTCGGAAAGAAGCGGCTGGAGAGCATCGGGTTGTCGGGATCGGTCTCATAGGGGCCCCAAGGAGAGGACGAGCGGGCCATGGAGACGGCATGGTCGTAGAAGGTTCCCCCTTCGGCTGTCATCAGGTAGTACCAGCCATTGAGATGGTAGAGGTGCGGCCCCTCCACCTTGCCAAGGCCGCTGCCTGCATAGATCAGGCGGCTCTCACCTACCAAGCTCTTTGTAGCCCGGTCGAACTCCTGCATCACAATGCCGGCAAAGTGATCCTTGCCAGAGCGGTAATCCCAGCGATTGCGCAGATAGTAGGTCTTGCCGTCCCCATCAAAGCAGAACGACGGGTCGATCCCCCCGCTGTCAAGGAAGATAGGGTCCGACCACGGCCCTTCGATTGCCGGGCTGGTCACCAGATAGTTGTGCATGTCACGCGGCCCGTCATAACCCCAGTTGCGCATGACCGTATAGGTAAGGTAGAACAGCCCCTCCTCCTCACAGAAGGTGAGGTCGGGTGCCCAGACCCCTTCCGAGCTCTGGATGCCCCTGAGGTCCAGCTGGCTGGGCCTATCCAAGGCATGGCCGATGAGATTCCAGTCGATCAGGTTGCGGCTGTGATAGAGGCAGATACCG
>RZYT01000255.1 GCA_009930195.1 Spirochaetia bacterium
ATGGTTTTCTTTCTCATCGGAGCCTTCGGCCTCTATCGGGTCACCGGTTCGCTCTCCTATGCCTTGATTGCCGAGGTGAAGAACAGTCTCAGCGGAAATGACCTCATCGTCGCCCAGTTGAGTCTGGTCCTCATCGTCGTATCAACCTTGCTCCGCTGTGCAGTTGTTCCGCTCTCCGGATGGTTGGTCGGAGCCCACTCAAAAGCACAGCATGCAGTATCAGCCCTGCTATCCGGGGTTCTGATCAAGATACCGCTCTTTGCCTTGATCAGGCTTCTGCTGTTGGTCACCTCAAGCGAGCGCATTGGCTCAATCCTGGCATGGGCAGGAGGGATTTCAGCCGTGGCAGGCATCCTTCTCGCCCTCAGGGAAGTGCAGGCAAAGCGACTGCTGGCCTACAGCTCAGTCAGCCAGATAGGCTATGTAGTTGCTGCCTACGGCCTTGCAATCGAGGCAGGACTTGAAAGTGAACGTGGTGCCTTACTGATAGCTTCCTCGCTGTTCTATGCCTTCTGCCATGCCATTGCAAAAGCCCTTCTCTTTCTCAGTGTGGGAACCGCGACCGACGCACTGGGAACAAAGGATCTTAGGAAAGGAAGAAGCGCTGCTGCCTATCTGAAAGCGAGTGGAGAACGCGTTCCGATCATCACCATAAGCTATGGTATCGCTCTTTTTTCCATTTCAGCACTGCCTCCAACGCTGGGGTTCTGGGGTAAGAATATGCTCACGTATCTTGCAAAAGGCCATGGATCGGCATACCTATTGACCATTACCGCGATTTTTACCATCACCGCTTATCTGAAGCTCTCCGTCCTCTTTCTTCCTTCAAAACGCCCCGTTCCTGCGGTGAAGACCCAATCGTTTGGAGCAATCCATGTGTCGTTGCTGCTCCTGAGTCTGATGATTCTGCTGGGTGGAGTCTTTGCCCTGCCCATACAGCACTTCATCACTACGCTTTTGCTTCCCCTCGGATCAAATGAGGTGTATAGCTCGGGTTACAACGCCTACCATGAGCTTGCCAAGACCTTTGTCACCCTCACGTTTGCCTTGTTCCTGACGGTACTCGGCTGCAGCACATATGCGAGAAACCTACTTGCGAAAATCCCTGCATCCAGTGCGGGATTTTCCAATCTCTTCTTCGGCTATGCCCTCGCCCTCACGGTGCTGGCTTTCCAGTTAGTGCGGTAGGAGGTGATGGTGAACACCCTTTCAAACATCCTCTTCGCCCCAGTCTATCTTCCCCTCCTTGGAGCTGCTCTGATTCTGGTATGCAAGAGCTTCTTCCGGACCGCAGTCCGGCGTATGGCTGAGTACCTTGGCATCCTCATCGGCTTGGTTTTGCCGGTTGTCCTCGCACTCACCCTCAAGGACAGGCTATCCCAAAACATGGTGATGGAAGCGGTAGCCGGTTCGTGGGCGAAGGAGATGGGAATCATCTACCGCTTCGACGGCCTCTCCCTGCTGATGATTCTCCTCGCAGCCGCAGTTACCATTCCCGCCTGGATGTATTCACGCAAGGTAGGTCCTGCGCATTCCTCGTTCACAGCCTTGTTGCTTGTGCAGAATGCAGCCATTGCTGCGATCAGCATGACTGCCGATCTTTTCAACCTCTTCGTATGTCTGGAAGTGATGGGAGTGGTAGCTTATGTCCTCATCGCTGGGAACCAGAAAGGGAGTGCAGTCTATGCCTCCTTCTCCTATCTCATGCTCAGCTCAACGGCAATGGTATTCTTCCTGCTCGGCACGTTCGGTCTCTACCGGTTGACCGGCTCGTTGTCCTATGAGGCGATCGCACACAGTCTTGCAGAAGGACAAAACCAGGGATATGCCCTGCTGTGCCTCATCCTGCTCATAGTCCCCGTCCTGCTCAGGGTGGCTGTTTTGCCTCTCTCCCTGTGGCTGGTCGATGCCCACTCCAAGGCTCCCCATGCCGTCTCGGCCCTGCTTTCGGGCGTCCTGCTCAAGATTCCCCTCTTTGCATTGGTGCGGGTCTTTGCCTTGGTCCCCGGCTCGGCACAGCTTGCGCTGCCGATCAGCTATGCAGGGGCTCTCACTGCCTTGTTCGGGGTCATCTTGGCACTCGCCCAGTCGGATGCAAAACAGCTGTTGGCCTACCACTCCATCAGTCAGATCGGCTATGTGGTGACTGCCTGGGGTCTTGCACTGCAGGCGGGTGTACACACCCAAGCAGGAGCCCTGCTGCTCTCAGTCTCCTTCTTTCATGCCTTCAGCCACGCCCTCTTCAAGGCCCTGCTCTTTTTGAGCGTGGGAACAGCCACTGATGCAGGGGCAAACCGAAACGTCTACACGCTCAGAGGAGCCTCACGCTCGCTGAAAGGAGAAGGAGAGCGACTGCCCATCACGCTCGTATGCTATCTGGTGGGAGCTCTCTCCATCATGGCCATCCCCCCGTTCAACGGCTACTTCAGCAAGAATCTGCTCACCTATGCAATCAAAGGAGGCGTGCACTACCCAATCCTCACCCTGGCTGGAGTGGGAACGGTTGCCTCGTTTCTCAAGCTCTCCAGGATATTCCTACCTGCAAAAATGAAGCTGGAGATCCTTCATCCCTCGCTTCGCCCACGTTTTCCTCTCTCCTTGCATACCGGTTTGCTCATGCTTGCACTGATGTGCATTCTGACGGGCATCTTTGCCCCCGAAGTATTCGCATTCATCACCGAGCTGCTCTCAGCACAGCCAGTAAACGGCTTTGATGCACACTACTTTTTCAAACAAGAAACCCTTGCAAAGACGTTCTACACCACTCTCGCAGGCATTGTGCTCTTCCTGTTCATCCTTACCAAACCCGGGGCTTGGATTCTCCACCTGCCCGGTCGGTACAGAGCCCGTTTTTCCGACCTGTTTTTTGGATTTTCCCTCGCCCTTGCCCTGCTGCTGGTGGCAAGAGTGCTCTAGGAAAGAGAAAACGCAGCCCAGATGGATCCAGACTGCGTCATATTGAAAGCTATGCTGTTTTGCGATCAGTTCGCCATCACCAGATCCAGATCGATCTCACAGGCGATGGTAGGCATCGTACTGCCCCAGTTGGCCAGTACCTGGGGATGGATCTCCCCGAAAATGCCCACTTCCTGCTCACCGATCATGAGCTTTGCACAACGCCCTTCGATGAAACGGCCATCCCCTTCCAGGGCGGAGAGCGTATACTCCTTGCCCAGGAAGTAGAAAAGGGTATTCACCAGGGAAGAGACATC
>RZYT01000256.1 GCA_009930195.1 Spirochaetia bacterium
CGGTGGTGATAGTTTTGGCGCAGGCCTGATCTATGCCTTGCTGAACGATTTCAGTTCCCAGGACAGCATTGAATTCGCCGTTGCCGCTTCCTGCCTCAAGCATTCCATCGAAGGTGACTTCAACCTGGTCAGTGTTGACGAAGTGACCAAGCTCGCCCAAGGTGACGCTTCCGGCCGCGTTCAACGCTAATGTCCCTGGTCTTCCTTTAACCTACTTCCATCAAGTACCATCCTCCATACCTCCCTTAGAAAAAGTCCGGGTTTGCATCCCCCGGGCTTTTTCGTAGGTGGTACATCGAGATTTAACACGAAAACGGACCGGGATCCATGCTTTGCTGCTGCATGTTCCCGGTCCGTTTGTGGATGCTGCCTGATCTGAGCTGAAAGTCGTTTAGTTCTGAGCCCAGGGAGGTGTGGTGGGAAGGTATTCCTTGAACGTTTCGATCAGACTGGCTTCATAGGATCCAGCATAAGATCCATCGAGGAACTTGGCCAAGGCTTCATCATGGAAGCGCTGCCAGGACTCGTCTTCCTGGCCCGGCAGGATCGGGTAGAAGAGGACACCATTGGCTTTGGCAGATTCCAGGTCGCCCAAGGCATCCCCCATCATGATGACTTTGTCCTTGTCATAGCGGCCCTCGATGGCTTGCTGGATTTGCACAGTCTTGTTACCGACTTCCTGGCCAGCCAGAGCGCTAAGATGGCCATAGAGGCCATGTTCAGTCCACTCCCGGGTGATGGTTGCCTGGGCTGCTGCTGAGATGACGACAATGTCGGCCTGGGCAACGCTTTTTGCCAGGGATTCGCGAACGCCGGGGAAGGGGGGAATATCATGAACAATTTTATCAACCGCTTCATTGACATCCAGTGAGTATGCCAGGGCTTTTTGCAACCAAGGGTCCTGTGTTTTAGCGATGGCATCCTTCAGCGCCGGATTGCCCAGGCGGGTTTCTTCGCTTACCCATTGGTAAAGGCTCGACAGGTCGGGAATGGTAAAACCACGCTTGTTCACTTCTGGACGTTCAGCGATCAGGGCTATCGCTTTCAGTGGACCGATGAAACGGTTGCAGCCGCGATCGACCGAATACAAGTTCACGAAATCCCAGCATTCGCGGGCGTATTTGGCCACAGCCTGCAAGCCAAAGTTATTGATAAAGGCTGGGCAGAAGCATTCCTTGTGCTTGATTTCCATGACATCGAAGACCGTGCCATCGCTGTCGATACAAACAAGAAAATCGTGTTGCTTTTGGAGCTGGCTTAGAGGTTTCCCGGTCGGATTCATCAGTATTTTTCTCCTCTTGTTTTATCTCAGATCTTTTTAAATGGCACTGGCCTGGCTTATGGAGAAGCCAGGCCAGTGCCTATGAGGGGGCATGTCGAAAATTGGTTCAATCATGGTTGGGCTTCAGGCTCCAATTTTGCCAGCCTGGCCGATCTTGCGCAGATGGATTTCATGTTGGATCTCATGCATGCGATCAGCGGTCAGTTCGTAGTATTTCATCGCAATGATCGAAGCAATGTGGCCTATCAGAGGCAAACCGAAGATGACAAAGAGAATGGCCATTTCAAATTTGGAGTTGGTGGCTTTGTTTGGCTCGATTTTGACGGTGCCGTAGCCCGCCCAGGCGATTGCGGCGCCGATAATGAAAGTCGAAGCGGAGGAGATGAGCTTGTCAACGAAGGAGAACAGAGTTCCCATCATGCCGGGGATGAAGCGACCTGTGCGGTACGTTTCATAGTCGGAGCAGTCCGCAATCATTGGAATGACGATGTTGCCGGCGATGGCCCCCATGCCTTGCTGGACTGCAAAGAGGGAAAGGAGGGCGATGACGGCACCGTTGATACCCTGGCCGATGACAGCAGGGGTAAAGATGATCAGCCCGATCAGCATGAAGGTGGAGAGCCAGGTGGTGAGGACAAAGGCCCTTTTGATGCCGACTTTACGTGACCAGGCGACACCAAGGGTGGTGATCAGAAAGCTGGGGACCATGGCATACAGGGAATAGGTGCCATAGACAGAAGCATCAAGAATCAGGTTGGAGAAGAAATAGATCAGGCCGCCACGAACTGCAACGTTGGCCAGCTTGTCTGTGGACGCAGCAACGATCAGCATCTGGAGGGGCCGGTTGTTCTTGATGACTTCGAGGTAGTCGCTGAATTTGACCTTGACGGTGTTTTGACCGAGCCCGAAGTACTCGGTGCGGTCTTTCTGCCAGATACCAATAATGGCCAGGATGGTCAGGACGAAGGAGAGGGCAGCAAAAATGTAGGAAATGTCCTTGAAGAGCTGGGGATCGATCATGTTCTGGGCATAAGTCGGAGCCATGACCTTCGTGATCAGGAAAGTTGCGCCATTGAACAGGATCAGGTTGAAGATGGCGTCAAACCAAGTGAAGATCGGACGCTGGGTGGGGTCATTGGTCAGGGCAGCCTGGGCACCCTTGGTGCAGGCGGTCTGGAAGGTGTAGCCAATGATGTGCACGACATAAAGGACGGTGGTGACCAGGTATTTGGTGAAGGTAGCCCAATCACCCGGAATGTGGAAGATGGCAACCATGGTGGAGATGATGATGATGTTGCCGATGAACATGAAGGGACGGAACTTGCCGAAACGGCCGTTGGTCTTGTCGAGCAGATAACCGATGATCGGATCCGTGATACCGTCCCAGACGCGCATCAGAGTGGCAATCAGGCCGACAACAACAGCGGCCAGGCCGAGGACGTTCTGGGTATAGAAAGCATAGTAGCCCAGAAGCAGCATGGCGGTGTTGGTGGCGGTGTTGTTCATGACGAACAGAGCAATTTGCCAGATCTTGGCTCTGTTATACGCAATCGCAACAGACTTGGTTGCTGTCTTTGCAGTGGCAGAACTCATTGGAAAACCTCCTTCGTTTGTTATCACCATAATGCCATGCCGATTCGATTGAAAAAATGTTCATCATGACAAGAGACTTGCAAAAATTGCTCGAAAAATCCATCCGGTTAAGAAAAACTGCATACAAGCAATATCTACCAGTTACAGCTCAACATTTACCAGTTGAAAATGAAAAAACCGCCCTGAAACGCCTCAAGCCGCTTCAGGACGGTCTTTTCCAGCCTCAGTGCCCAAAAAGGGACCCCGTCCCTATTTGGGCAAAATTGCTTCCAGAATGATTTGCACGGTGCCTTCAATGCCAAATCTGGATGATGAAATTGACAGGTCGTAG
>RZYT01000037.1 GCA_009930195.1 Spirochaetia bacterium
TGCTCCAGCAGCAGCTGCTGTGCTTCCTCTTCCTGCTTCGCAAGTGCTTCCTGTTTCTGTGCCTCAAGCACTGAGTACTTGGTGACCAAGGGAGCCTCTTGCCCTGCAGGAAGGGTCAATCGGGTCTTGCCCTCTTTGGCTGTATAGGACTGACACCCTGTGACAAGGATGACCAGTATGATGAGGATCAGAAGCAGGGAGCGACGTGTATTCATGATGGTTCCTATTCCTTAGAAGTTGAAGAAGGCTTCCGCCCTGGCTTTTGCTTCCGCCTTGCGTTGCGCTTCTTCCTTGGTGTCCTCCCCCAACATGAAGGAGTCGCAGAAGTTGGCTTCCACCTTGTCCTCAATATACTCCTCCACTCCTTCGGAGCAGTCATGGTAGGAGCCTGGGCTGTAGAAACGGCAGTTGACGCAACTATGCAGGCTTTTTTCGCACTTGGGGCAAACGGTATTGTAGCCGATGCTCATCAGGGGGTCGATGTCAGTATGGCAATGGTGACAGGCACGCATGGCTCAGAACTCCAGTTTTTTCCCATACTCGGCCATCTCGCCGTCCGTATAGGTCTCTTTTTGAAGATGGATGCTCTTCGTATCGTTCTCCCAGCGGGGAATGACGTGCAGGTGCAAATGAGGCACTTCCTGTCCGCCAGCCTTCCCGTTGTTGATGATCAGGTTCGTCGCATCGCAATGCAAGATGTCCCTAAGTTTTGCATCGGCACGTTTTGCGACGAGCATCAGGTGGCAAAGTGTTGCATCCGGGCAATCGGCAACAGTAGGGTAGCACTCTTTGGAGATGATCAGAAGATGCCCTTTGTTGACCGGATTGATGTCGAGAATGACAAAACAAAGCTCATCCTCATGGAGTCTGACCGAAGGAATCTTGCCTTCCATAATTTTCGTGAAAATCGTTTCCATGGCACACCTCAAAGCCATTGTAGCACACAAGTGTCGTGTCGGAAAAGGATTGTGTTGGGAAAAGGGATTGCACAAAAAAGCGAGATATACTATTATCCACGAGGTACGTTGGGACAAGGTTGTCTCTTTTCCGTCCCTTCCCTTCCCTTCAGTAAATAACCTGATGTGTGCTAGGAAGAAAGAGCTTTTCATCAGGATTGAATTGGATGCTGCAGGGAACCTGTGGACTCGTTTTTATTCTATTTTATAGAGGTTATATAGTATGGCTGACTTGCAAAACTTGAGGAACATCGGAATCAGTGCCCACATCGATTCGGGTAAGACTACGCTCTCCGAACGTATCCTCTACTACTGCAATAAGATCCACGAAATTCATGAAGTTCGTGGTAAGGATGGCGTTGGCGCCACCATGGATAGCATGGAGCTTGAGCGCGAACGTGGTATCACCATCGCAAGTGCTGCTACAAACGTCACTTGGAAGGGAACGGAGATCAACGTCATCGACACTCCGGGACACGTGGACTTCACCATCGAGGTCGAGCGCTCCCTGCGCGTGCTTGACGGTGCTGTGCTGGTTCTGTGTTCCGTCGGTGGTGTGCAGAGTCAGTCGATCACGGTTGACCGCCAGATGAAGCGCTACCATGTTCCCCGCATCGCCTTCATCAACAAGTGCGACCGTACCGGTGCAAACCCGTATCGCGTCAAGAAGCAGCTGGTGGAGAAGCTCGGCCTGAATGCAGTGCTGATGCAGATTCCCATCGGGCTTGAGGAACGCCTTGAGGGTGTGGTTGACTTGGTCACCATGAAGGCTCTCTATTTTGATGATGGCCCGAACATGGACCAGCTTCGTGAGGCTGAGATTCCTGCTGAACTGCTTGAGGAGGCCCAGGCCAAGCGCGAAGAGCTGCTTGACGGTGTTTCCATGTGTTCTGATGAGCTGATGGAAGCCATGCTTGAGGACAATGTGACGGTGGAGCTGCTGCACAAGGCAATCCGCGAAGCCACCATCCGTCTTGAGATGGTCCCCGTTCTCATGGGTTCCGCCTACAAGAACAAGGGTATCCAGGCTTTGCTTGATGCTGTTGTCAGCTACCTGCCCAATCCGACCGATGTTGTCAACAAGGCTCTCGATCTTGATAACAATGAGTCTGAGGTCGTTCTCCAGTCCAATGAGGATCTTCCCCCGGTCATCCTGGCATTCAAGCTTGAGGATGGTCAGTATGGCCAGCTTACCTACATTCGTGTCTACCAGGGCAAGGTGAAGAAGGGCGACGAGCTCTACAATACCCGCAGCCGCAAGAAGTTCCGCGTCGGTCGTCTGATCCGCATGCACGCTGCCGCCATGGAAGACCTGAATGAAGCAGGCTGCGGTGAGATCGCTGCACTGTTCGGCATTGAATGTGCCAGCGGTGACACCTTCTGTGATCCGAAGCTCAACTACTCCCTGTCCTCGATGTTTGTTCCCACCCCGGTTATCTCACTGGCCATCAAGCCGGTGGACAAGAAGGCTGCGGACAACATGGGCAAGGCGCTCAACCGCTTCACCAAGGAAGACCCGACGTTCCGCTCCTTTGTCGATCCCGAGTCCAACCAGACGATCATCCAGGGCATGGGTGAGCTCCACCTCGAAGTCTATGTCGAGCGCATGAAGCGCGAGTACAAGGCAGAGGTAGAGGTCGGTCAGCCTGAGGTTGCATATCGTGAAGCCATCACCCAGCGTGCCGACTTCAACTACACCCACAAGAAGCAGACTGGTGGTTCCGGTCAGTACGCCCGCGTTGCCGGCTACATCGAACCGCTTCCGGATCCGGCTGAGGGTGAGGAGCTGAAGGAGTACGAGTACGTTGATGAGGTCAAGGGCGGAGCAATCCCGACCGAGTACATCCCCTCCTGTGACAAGGGTTTCCAGACCGCTGTCAAGAAGGGCAGCCAGCTCGGCTTCCCGGTCATCGGTGTGAAGGCTGTGGTCAACGATGGTGCTTGGCACCCCGTCGACTCCTCCGACCAGGCGTTCCAGACTGCTGCACTCAATGCATTCCGTGAAGCGTTCGAGAAGGCCAAGCCGGTCATCCTCGAGCCGATCATGAAGGTTGAGGTTGTAGCTCCCAATGAATTCCAGGGCAGCGTGTTCGCCTCGATCAACCAGAGACGTGGTCTTATCATCAGCTCCACTGAAGACAATGCCATGTGTACCGTAATTGCAGAGGTTCCTCTCTCCGAGATGTTCGGGTATTCCACCGTACTTCGCTCCCTTACCCAGGGCAAGGGCGAGTTCACGATGGAAATCGGCAAGTACGGAAGAGTGCCGGTTGGTGTTTCCGAGCAGCTGAAGAAGGATTACCAGGAGAAGCGCCGCAAGGAGCAGAAGTAACTGATCTTCTGAAGAGATCCATAGCCCCCATGAGGTTTGAACACCTTCTGGGGGCCTCTTTTTGCGCCGGTACGCAAAAAAGTACCCAATTGTGAATTTCCATAGTATACTTGGGATGAACCTAATTTCTACTTGGAGGTGAGCATTATGGAAATTCAAGAGTTGAACGACTTGAGTCCTCTTCGCGTATTTGAGGAATCACTGGGCGGTGGGCTCGGTCGTGGGAACCTCGGAGTCCTCGTTTCTCGACACGGTGTAGGAAAGACGGCATGTCTGGTACACCTTGCCACCGATAAGCTGCTCAGGGGGGAACACGTCATTCACGTTTCCTTCTCCGGCAATGTGGAACATGTGATCAATTGGTACAAAGAGGTTTTCCGCGAAGTATCCGATGGTCGCAGTCTTGATGACGCAGCATCAGTGTACAACAATATTCTCTCCAACCGTGTGGTCATGAATTTCAGTCAGGAAAACGTCACCATCGACAAGGTGCTTTCCAGCTTGGAAACCCTGATCAACCACGGATCCTTCAAGGCCGATGCCATTCTCTTCGACGGATACAAGCTAACAGTCGCCACCGAAGATGATGTAAGACGGATCAAGGAGTTTGCTGTCAACATGAACCTGGAAGTGTGGTTCAGTGTTTCTCCTGTCCGTGCTGATGTGGTCTATGATAAGTACGGTGTTCCGAACACCATGCAGAAATACACGAATCTCATCGATGTCCTCATTGGGTTGATTTACAACGAGGAGCGCGACAAGGTGGTGATGACCGCCGTGAAGACGCATGACGGGATGATCGAAAAGCCTATGGGCGTAAGCCTCGATCCCAAGACCATGCTCATTTCCAAGTAATGTTCACCCGAGGGCCGCGCGAGCGGCCTTCGGTGTCCTCAGCTGAAATTGACCGGCCGTTTGGCCGGTCATTCTTCAATCCAGTGGCAGTACTCCACGGTTTGGTCCAACCAAGCCGATGGGGACCCCGACTCTGATGAGCTGGTGCCTCTGCGGATGGGCAAGCATCCATTTGTTCTGTTTGAAGAGGATGCGGGTTTCTGCATCATCACTCAACCGCTTCGCTTCCAGCATTGCTTCACTCAAGGGCTCGTTCGTCTGTTTGGGCAGGACGATGATGGATTTGAAGCCCTCCTTGTGCACTGCACAGGGAGCAAGATGCAACACCTGGGGGTCGATGAGGACTGCGCTTCCCTTGGGGAAGTAGAACAGTTCTGCATCGAGGGTGTCGACAGTGCTGAACTCCTTGAGCCGGTCAAAGCGGGTGAGGAACTGCAGGCAGTCCGTGACTGCAATGAAGAGCTCAGGGCTCTTGTGATACTCAACCCCATTGATGGTCCCATTTTTTCCATTGCAGTATCCGATCTCAATCTCCTGATATCCAAAGTACTGCCCCAGGGCCTCTGCCTGCACTTCCTGATGCAAAGCCTCAAGATCTGCAACATAGAGGTTTCCCTCCTTTGGGATCTCTGTCAGCAGATCGGCCTTTTCGATGAGCTTGTCCACCGAAAGGTCTTTCAGCACTCTTCCGTACTGCGAAAAGGCAGACGAGTCGATGCGAAGGATCATGGTCAGGGGATTCTGTGCGATGAGAGCCTGGGGGATCTGAAAGGGATTGCTTGCCATGGGATTACCTCGAGATGAGCATGAAGACTCCTGTCAGCAGGAGCATGGAAAAGACGATGAGCGAGAATTTCTTCTGGTCGACTTTGTTGTGGATCCTTTCTCCGACGATGATGCCTGCCACCACAAACGGAATGAGAATGCCAGTGGAGACAGCAATCTCCCTGGTCACAGATCCTTCCAGGAAGTAGGTGGCCAGGATGATGGTGTTCAGCGTGGTCCACAAGAGACAGAGCGTTGCACGAAAACGTCCCTTGTCCGGGAGCGTTCGGGTTGCATAGAGCACCACCAAAGGGCCGCCTGAGGAGAAGATGCCATGAATGACACCCCCGGCAACAAGCAGCAGGTAGTAGGGGAGTGCCGTTTTCTTGGTCAGTGGAGCCTGGGGAGCCCCTCCTCGTGCCAATCTGTACAGCTGGCTCAAGGAGACGATGATGATGAAGAGGGCAAGCATAAGGTTGAGGGTATCGCTCTGCTGGGTTCTGAACAGATACATTCCCACAGGAAGGCCTATGAGCATGCAGCCGGTGATGATCGCATACTGTTTCCAGTCGATCTTTGCGTAGTTTCTCACCACCAAGTAGAGCGCAAGAAACCAGGCAAGGAAGGTGATGACCTTCACTGCCATGTGCACTCCCAGAAGGGAACTGACAAAGGGCATGGCAAGAACCGAGCACCCGAAGCCGGTGATGGCTTCGAGTGTGTGCGTGACGAATACCACCAAGCCACTGAGCAGCAGGGCGCCGCTCACAGTTTTGCCTCCAACAGCCGGAACAGGTCTTCTTCCTGCATGGGAGGGGTTTGGTTGTGCAGTTTGGGATCCTCCATGGCACGTTGGAACAGGCTGCGGATCTGCGTGCTGTCCAGCGTGAGGGAGAGCTCGGAAAAAGTCTTCGGTATCCCAAGGGAAGACAACAGGTCGTTGATGTCCTCTGCCAGACGACGCACCAGTGCCTCTTCGTCCTCCAGGTCAGGATGCAATGCATGGGAGAGCGAAGCAAGTTCGGCTCTGTTGTTCCTGTCCTGGACAGCCCAGGCAAAGACATCCGGCAGGGTGAAAGCACAGCTCAGGCCATGGGGGATATGCCACTCCTCACTAAGCACAAAGGAGATGGCATGCCCGCTGGCAGTCCCGGTGAGGTTGAAGGCGATTCCTGCCTCGCAGGAGGCCTGAAGCATCTCCATCTGCAGTGCTCTTCGCTCTGATGTCCCGTTTTTGATGGCAGCATACAGCTTTGGGAGGGTGGAAAGCACCTTCAGGGCAGCTTCCTTTGCCAGATGGCGGGTAAGAGGCGTACTGTTCTTGTTCCAGATGGATTCCAGACTGTGGTCGAGGGCATCCAGGCCGGTTGCTGCGCACAAGGAGAGCGGAACCCCGTCAAGGAGGTTTGCCGCAAGCAGTGCGGTATGTGCATGCATAAGCGGTGAGCCGAGGGTATACTTGCGCCCACTGTCTGAGGTATAGACCCCTACCTTGGTGACTTCCGATCCTGTCCCCGCTGTGGTGGGAATGAGCACCAATGGCAGGGCCCTCTTCTGGATGCTTCTGGTGGCGCTCTGTCCCAGGTACTGGTCGAGCTCTCCCTCGTTGGTGGCAAGCATTGCCAGGGCTTTCGCCGAGTCGAGTACGCTTCCCCCTCCGATGCCGAGCACCAGGTCCGATTTTGCGAACCGATTATCGGAGAACATGCGCATGATGTCGGCGGTCCTTGGATTTGGCTGCACCTCAGAGAAGACCTGGACATCGAACACCGATTTCAGGTACTCGACCAAGAGGTCCTTCTCCTTGATCGGTGCATTGTCGAGCACCACCGCCACCTTCAGGGGGGCCATCCTGCCTGCCGTGCAACAAAGCACGTCAGCCAGTGTTTTTCCGTCAAGAGCGGTGCAGGAAACGATATGCACAGGGCTTGCGATGCTTGCTATCATCGGAACTGCTCCTCTTCCAAGACCTGCACCTGATTGAATGCATTGGTCAGGAACTCCTTCTTGAACTCCATTTTCTGGGTGAAGGAGACGGCGAGCCAGGCATCGACGATCTGCTTGCCGACAAAGGGTGTCGTGATCCAGCCCCCGAGGGTGATGACGTTGGCGTTGTTGACGATCTTGGAGCGCTCCGCACTGAAGATGTCATCGACGACGCAGGCGTAGACGCCCTTGTGCTTGTTGGCTACGATGGTCATTCCCTGTCCTGTCCCGCAGATGAGGATCCCTTTCTCCGCTTTTCCTTCCTGGATGGCCTTCGCCACCTTGGGGGCTTGGATGAAGTAGGGCTGGGGAGCATCCTCACGCTCGATACCGAAGTCAAGCAGGGTATACCCCTGTTCCTTCAGGTGTGCTGCGATCTCCTGCTTGAGGGGGAATCCGCTCAGGTCACTGGCAATTGCTATGGTCATGGTCATCTCCTTGTGTTCTTTTCTGCAAGCAAGCGTCTTGCCTGCATGGCTATCTCTTGGGCATGCAGCTTGTAGTGCTGCTTTAGCCAGTCCTGGGTGCCTACCTGGCCGAAGGCATCACGGATGCCGACCATTGCCATGAGGGTGGGGTGGTGTTCGGCAAGGAAGTTGGCTATGGCTGAGCCCAGCCCACCGGCGACCTGATGGTTCTCTGCACTTACGATGCACCCGGTTTTCTTGGCATAGGCGAGCACAAGCTCCTCATCCAGTGGCTTGATGGTATGCATGTCGATGACTGCTGCGCTGACCTGTTCAGCCTTGAGCAGCTCAGCAGCCTCGAGGGCTTCTCCGACCATGATGGCTCCACAGGCGATGATGGTCACATCCGTACCGTCACGCAGCACCTTTCCCTTTCCCAGGGTGAACGTCTCCGTCTCCTCATACAGGGCGGGGACGGCCTTTCGGTGGAGGCGCATGTAGACGCATCCTTCGACCTGTGCCGCTGCTTCGGTCAACGCCTTGAGGCTGACGGGGTCGGAAGGCTCGATGATGGTCAGGCCGGGGACCATCCGCATCAGGCCGATGTCCTCGAACGGCATGTGGGTGCCTCCGTTGAAGGCAGCGCTGATGCCGGGGTCGGTTCCCACCAGTTTGACGTTCAGCCTTGCATAGTTTGCCGAGAGGAAGAACTGGTCAAACGCCCTGCGGGAGGCAAAGCAGCCGAAGGTTGCGGCTTTCTCAAGCGCTTCACCGTGATCATCCTTCCGCTGTCACGCAGCGGGCTCGTCACCGCCGCAACCTTCTGCTTCATCTACTCCTGGAACGAGTTCCTCATGGCGATGCTGCTCACCTCCTCGATCGAGTCGAGAACCATCCAGCTGGGCATCAAGTTCTTTTCCAGCCAGTTCATCACCGATTACAGCAGCATGTATGCAGCAGTCATCATCACCATCATTCCGAGCATCCTCGCCTATGTGTTCCTGCATGACAAGATCATCGGCGGCCTGACCGCCGGTGGAGTGAAGGGGTGAGCATGATCAGTTGTACACGATGTGACGAGAAGCTGATCATCCAGTATCAGGGGATTCCCATCCTGGAGCACTCCCCGGCACGAAGTTGCCTCTCCCTTCGCCGGGCAGAGGAACACGTGGACATGTACCGCGGCAACTACTTCATCGAGGATTCCGTGCTCGATGAGCAGGATCTTCCCCTGTGTAGTGTCACCCAAGCCTACCAAGAGGGGCGGGGAGTGGTCAGTCTTTCCTTCAGCGGAAAGGCCGGCACGGTGATTTGCGACCTCAGTGAGGTGGAAGGGAGGCTGCAGATGCACCTTTCTCCCCTCCCTCAGCCATACAACCGCCTGATTCTCAGATTGGTCGCCTGTGAGGATGAGCATGTCTGGGGCTGTGGTGAGCAGTTCTCCCATTTTGACCTTCGGGGCAGGCACTTTCCCCTTTGGACCCAAGAGCAGGGAGTGGGGAGAAACAAGGCGACGGAGATCACGCAGATCGCCGACCGCCTTGACCGTGCCGGTGGTGATTACCACACCACCTTCTACCCCCAGCCTACGTTTGTGTCGAGCCGCCGGTACTTCGTGCATGCCCAGACCGATGGGTATGCCGATTTCGATTTCTCCCATCCTGCCTACCACGAACTGGAGTTCTGGGATGTCCCTTCCTGCATCACCGTTTCCACCAAGCCCACCTTGCTCTCGGTGGTACAGGATATCTCCGCGCTTCTGGGCAGGCAGCCCAGGCTCCCTTCCTGGGCGTATGACGGCATCATATTGGGGATGCAGGGAGGAACTGCAACCTGCTTGGAGAAACTGGAGCGAGTTCATGCCCATGGGATGCAGGTCTGTGGCCTTTGGATCCAGGACTGGGAGGGGGAGAAGTATACCAGCTTCGGAAAGCGGCTCAGGTGGAACTGGCAGTGGGATGCGTCCCTCTATCCCGGCCTCGACAAGGAGATTGCCCGCCTGCGAGCGCAGGGGATACGGGTGCTGGGGTACATCAATCCCTATGTATTGGCCGACCATCCGTTGTTTGCGGAAGCGAAGCGTCTCGATCTGTTGGGCAAGCGTGCCGATGGTTCGGTGTACCTGGTTGACTTCGGCGAGTTCGATGCCGCCATCGTGGACTTTACCAATGAGAAAGCCGTGCGCTGGTACAAGGATGTGATCAAACGCGAATTGATCGACTTTGGCCTGAGTGGATGGATGGCCGATTTCGGTGAGTATCTTCCCACCGATGTCATCTTGGCGAACGGTCGCAGTGCCATGTTGGAGCACAATCCCTGGCCCGGCTATTGGGCACAGGTCAACCATGATGCCATCGTGGAATCCAACAAGGAAGAGGAGATCCTCTTCTTCATGCGTGCAGGGTCATCGCAAAGCCTTGCTTCCTGTCCCATGATGTGGGCCGGGGACCAGAATGTCGATTGGTCGGAGGATGATGGCTTGCCCTCAGTCATAACGGCAGCCCTCTCGCTGGCTATGAGCGGGATGGGCTTGCATCACAGCGATATCGGGGGGTATACCACTCTCTATGGCATGAAAAGGTCCAAGGAGCTCTTGCTCAGGTGGGCTGAGTTTGCCGCCTTCACCCCGCTGATGCGCACCCATGAGGGTAACAGGCCGAAAGACAACTGGCAGTTCGATTCCGACGAAGAGACCCTACGGATGCTTGCATTCTTCACCTCGCTCCATGTCCGGCTCAAGCCGTACCTGATGCACGTGGTGGCAGAGAATGCCGAGCAAGGAATCCCGGTCATGCGACCGCTGTTTCTCCATGACCCGGATCCTCGCTTTTATTCGGTCAAGGATGCCTACTTGCTGGGTTCTGACCTGTATGTTGCCCCGGTGCTCAAGCCGGGTTGCAATGAGCGGGAGATCGATCTGCCCACAGGAGAGTGGGTGCACCTTGTCACCCATGCCTCCTATGCGGATGGGAAGCATGTGGTGGCATCCCCCTTGGGACAACCTGCGGTCTTCTTCCGATGGGGCAGCGAGTTCTCCGAGCTCTTCTCGTCCCTGTTCAATACAGGAACGGAACAGCCTCTTTGAGCGCAGCACGGGGAACGAAGATCTCAATGAGGTTCACGCTCTCCTTCTTCACCACGTAGAGGATGGTGTTGAGCGTATTCTTGGCCAGGGAGTAGAAACCGCTGGGCTTCTCGGCCTGCTTGGCGGGGAGGTTGCCTGCCTGGAAGGCTTCACGATCCTTTGCGCTGGCACTGAAGGTGGAGAAGTCCCAGAGAGAAGCATCGGCACGTGCTTCCAATGCAACCTCTTCTTTGTCATCGAGACGGTGGAAGAAATCCAGGCCGGTCAGCTCTTCAACCTCATCAACAGTGGTGACAAAGCTCTCGAGGCTCTTGCCCGAACCTTCATTGGGAAGCACGAACCCTATGGCTTTCACCTCAGGCTCATCATAGTCAAGAATCACCTTGTAGTACTGGTTGGGGACAGAGACCTTGTTCTTGCCGATGGTCTTGTAGGGACCGTCGGTCAGCACCGGGCCTGTGACCACATACACAGCTCCCTCGGTATCGGCAAAGTTGCGGACGGTGGCCTCGAGCTTGCTCCAGATGCCGCGGTTGAACTGTCCTTCCTGGGGACTCATGTTGCTTAGGTAGAAGGAGCCGCTCATGGCTTCCTCACTGAATGAAAGGTCTGCTGCCGGGATGAGATGGCCCCGGTCATATCCGCTTGAACGGTAGTCATCCAAGGTGGCCGACCCGGTGACGATGGATGGGTCGCTGCGGAAATCATCCCCCCGCTCGAAGCTGCCGTAGAGCTCCTCGCGGCTCAGGTGGTAGGCGACCCAACGAGCCTGCTCGTGCTCCTCGTCATAGGAGAGGGTGTACCCCGGGTGGGATACCACCAGTTCGGTTTTTTCGAAGGAGGGGAGTTCGAGCCCGGTGATTGCCGATCCCGACATTGGGTTCTGCTCAGCTTCGCTGGGAGCAAGGACCAGGGTGAGTATCCACAGGACAAGCAGGATCGCCAGAAGTATGAGGAGCTTCTTGCCCCGTTTCTTTGCCTTGTTCACCCGTGTCCCTGTTTTTCGTCTCGCCATTGGTTCCTCCCCTTTCGGTCTGCCCCAGTATACCCAAGCATGCAGAGCTTGAGAACCGGCATCACCTATAGGGAGGAACCACTCTTGAACGGAGAGGTTACGCCCGGATGATGGTTATTGTCCCTTCCTTGGGCTTGCGCATGGCAGGGTAGTCGCCTTTGACATGGCCGACGGCCAGCGTTCCGGTCACCCGATAGCCGTCGGGGATGCCGTAGTCGGATAGCTGCGTATCGATGTCATGGTTGTTGTTGATCCGGTTGCACCACACCGATCCCAGGCCAAGGGCACGGGCAGCCTGCATCATGTTTGTCAGCGCACAGGCGGTATCTTCCTTCTCATACGCACTGCCAAGCTGGATGGATACCAGGATCAGGGTAGGGGCGTGGTAGAAGAAACTGCCGTTGGTGCCGACGACCAGCGTATCGAGGGCACGGAGCTTCTGTGGGTCCTGCAGGGCGGTGAAGTGCCAGGTTTCCTGGTTCTTTCCGTTCGGAGCAAGTCTTCCTGCTTCGAGAATCAGAAGCAGATCCTCATCTTTGATCTGCTCATCGGTGAAACTGCGTACGCTCCTGCGACTGAGCAAGCTTTCCATGATTGTGTTCATCGTTGCCTCCATCCTCCTATTGTACCTCTTCCCAGAAAGCCTTCCAATAGGGTATGGTGTGCATCACATGAAGTACCTAACCCAGCTTGCACTCATCTTCGGAATCTGTCTGGTTGGCGACCTTGTCTCAAGCCTCTTGCCCTTCTCCTTTCCCGGCAGTGTCATCAGCATGATCATTGTACTGGTCTTGCTCTCCACCCGGGCTCTCAAGGAGGAGCACCTTGGCGAGAGTGCAGACTTCCTGCTTCGCAACATGACCTTCTTCTTCATCCCCCCTGGGGTTGGCATCCTGCGCTATGCGGCTCTGGTTCAGTCCATCTGGTGGCAGTTGCTGGTGGTGAACCTTGTCTCCTTGGTTGCCTGCTTTGCCGCAAGCAGCTACACCGTGTTGCTTGTCATGCGCATGCAGCGCCTGATCGCAAGGAGGCACCATGCTTGAGATAGTTCACTCACCCCTGTTTGGCATCATGCTCTCCATCATCTCGTTTCGCATCGGGCTTTGGGTCAACAAGAAGGTGGGCCATCCATTGGCAAACCCCCTCATCATTGCGATGCTCATCGTGGTGGCGGTCCTTACCCTGTTTGACATCCCCCTCGACGCATTCGAGGAGGGTTCTTCCTTCATTTCCATGTTCCTGGGACCGGTCACCGCAGTGCTTGCCCTCACCATCTACCGTCAGCGCAAGATTCTTGCAGGGGCTTTCCTTCCGGTTTTGCTGGGCACCCTGGCAGGGGCACTGGCAGCCCTCAGCACCATTCGGTTCAGTGCCACCCTTCTGGGCCTGGATGAGCAGATGGTGGCAAGCTTGCTCTCCAAGAGTGTCACCACCCCCATTGCTATTGCAATCACCGAGCAGTTCGGGGGCATCCCCGCCCTGACCATCGCCTCGACGGTCATCACGGGTCTTGCAGGGAACCTGCTTGCCCCGGCCTTGGGAAAGGTGTTTCGCATCAAGGACCCGGTGGCCCATGGGGTGGGCATCGGCAGTTGCAGCCATGCCCTGGGGACAAGCAAAGCCCTGGAACTCGGCGAGATCCAGGGTGCGATGAGCAGTATTTCGATCAGCTTGTCAGCTATTTGGACGGTGTTGCTTGCGCCGTTTTTCTTCTAGGCGAATGAGGCGGTGCATGGGGACAAACCCCTCACCGAGTGCCTGATAGGTTTCGTGGACGAACATGAAGGCTTTCGGGTCCTCTTCGTGGACGATCCTGGTCAGGTGGTTGATCTGCTGGTTGTGCACCACCGCCATGAGCATGGTGCGTTCCTTTCCGGTGAAGATTCCCACCCCGCTTATCAGGGTTCCCCCATGGTGGAGCTCGGTGATGATCCGCTTGCCGATCACCTCATGCCGTTCGCTGACGATGTAGGCGGTCTTGGCATACTTGGTACCCAGGCTCATGACCATGTAGTTCACCATCTGTCCCGAAAGGTAGAGGGTGATGATGGCAAACAGGGCCCGCTCAAAGCCAAAGGCAACAGCGCCCAGGACGATGACCGAAGCGTCACAGAGAAAGAGTGAGGTCCCCAGGTTGAGAGGAGTGTACTTGCTCAGGATCTGGGCAAGGATATCCGTGCCGCCGGTATTGGCACCGCTGCGCAGTACCAGTCCTATGCCGCTTCCCAGCAACACCCCTCCGAAGATTGCCGACAGAAGGGTATCCATCCGGTCGATATAGGGGAGGAAGCCCTCATAGGCGGTCATCTGGCCGAAGAAGCTGACCCAGAGGCTCAGGAGCAGGGTCCCTGCAAGGCTTTTGGCTCCATAGATGCGCCCGAAGATCAGCATGCCGATGAGGAAGATCGGGATGCTGATGGCAAGCATCACCAGACCCGTGTCCCAACCGGTGAGGTGATAGAGGATCGTGGCGATGCCGTTCACCCCTCCGCTGGCTATCTTGGCCGGGGTGATGAAGGTTGCGATGGAGAATCCTGCCAGCGCAGTTCCTCCGACAAGATAGAGCGCCTCGATGACGAGGCGCTTGTTCAGTGTGCTTTGCATAGGGGAAGTATGGCTCAGTGGACGTATTTGCGCAAGGTCTCGCGCACCGCACCCTTGCCTGCAAGCAGTTGGGCGAAGTAGGTTTTCACCAGCTCTGCCATTCCGATTGCATTGAGGTCCACTCCCCACAGCGTGGTGTCTGCCAACAGGCCATCGAGCGAGGGGAAGGGACCCTGCATCCCGATCTTGATGTCCACCAAGGAAGTCTGCACTTCAGCAAGGCGGGGGTCGGGACTGGGAGTGAAGGGCCGCAGCTCATCGTTGAGGCCGAGCAGGTAGCGGAGCCAGCCTGCAAACACCAGCGGGATGAGTTTGAGATTCTTCACATCCAGCTCTTCATTTGCGAGGTATGCCTTTATCGTCTCGCCGAAGCGGATCGCCAGCTTCTGGCTGGTATCGGTGGCGATTCTCTGGGGGGTGTCGGGCATGAACGGGTTGGGGAAACGGACGGTGAGCACCTCGTCGATGAACTGCTTGGGGTTGAGGATCTTCGGGTCGACGACCACAGGCATCCCCTCCTCATAGCCGATTTTTTCGACCAAGGCTTTCAATTCACTGTCTCTCATCTCGTCGCTGATCAGGGTATGCCCCAGCAAGCAGCCGTAGATGGCGAGGGCGGTGTGCAGGGGGTTGAGGCAGGTGGTCACCTTCATGCGTTCAACCTGGTTGACCGTCTCACGGTCGGTGAAGAAGACACCTGCCTTCTCCAAGGCAGGCCGTCCGTTTGCAAACAGGTCCTCGATGACAAGGTACTGGGACTCCTCTGCATTGACGAAGGCAGCGGTGTAGGTGTTCTTGTCGGTGATGACCAGGGAGGTGTCCTCAAAGCCGTCGGCCTTCAGCATCGCTTCCACCTTTGCATCGGGACGCGGGGTGATCTTGTCGATCATGGACCACGGGAAGGT
>RZYT01000038.1 GCA_009930195.1 Spirochaetia bacterium
GATGCATACCGTAATTTTGTACGAATGAACTACGGTACCCCCACAAGCAATGTACAGCGGGCACTTTACAAGATGGAAGAGGCGGTGAACTTCCTGGTTGCAACCTACGAAAGCTGACGGGCCAACCCCTTTGCGAGGAAGGCCACAGCCTTGCTTCCCGGATGCAGGAATTCGTCATCATAGCTGTCACGAAGTGAGAGGGAAAGCCCATCGGCCACGCTGACCTTCGGGAAACACTTGGTGGCTTGCATGAGGGCAGCCTGCATCTCGGCAAAGGAGCCCATACGCTTCGCTTGCTGGATGTCTGCCCGCCAGAGGGGCGTCAGGACAACCACCGGTGTGAGTGGATGGAATTTTCGGATGCGCCCGAGCAGGGCAAACATCTCCCACCTGAGCTCGGCCAGATTCTCCCTTACCACCCAGTCATTGGTACCGTAACCAATGATGATGCCCGCCAAAGGATGGGCAAGCGGCAACTCCTGGACCAAGCGTGGGGAGATGAGCGTACCGGCCAACCCCTGATTGAGAAAACCGGATCCCGTCAGGGTTTCCAGCATGGACCCCAGTGATTGTGAAGGATGGTGGATACCCACCCCTTGCATGATGGAGTCACCCAAAAGCAGATGCATTGAGGGATTGCGTCCAATGCTCTCCACTTCTCCGCTGAGGCGGACCTCCACCTGATGATGGAGGGGCAGGTAAATGGACACCTGCTCGGAAGGACCGATTTCGATCACGCCATGTTTCAGCGGGAGATAGTCCACTCTCCCATCCTCGTAAGCAACATCGATGCTCTCTTCCAGATCCAGAGGCCTGCCGTACAGCGAAGCAAGGTCCAGAGCCCCTTCATTGGCACGGGGAAGCAGGGATTGGTTGATACGCTTGATCTCCAGTTGCACCACAGAACGTGTCTTGAACCGAAGGCACGCCCCTGCAGCGGTGTTGGCCATCGCCCGATACAGAGGATGGGCTGATGCCTCTTCCTTTTGCGTGGAGGTAAAGCGGTTGATCCTGAAAAAGCCATCCTCAGCGCTCTGGACCGACAGTGCATTGTGGACGAGGGAGAGGAAAAACTCCTCAGAGATCGAGTAGCGATCGGTTTCCATAGACCTGCTCCCAATTGGTGGAGAAATCATGCACAGCTTGGGTGATGGATGGCATCGAAAGGCCGGTCGCGAGCAGCGAGTACGGAACCGTACAGCAACTTGCCCCCTGGGCATAGGCTGTGGTGATCTCACTGATGTTCTTGAAAGATGCGGCCAACACCTGGGTCTTGGTGCTGTTGGCCCAGAGCAGGGAGCTGAGCTCCTTGATGACCTTGGCGGCATCAATGTCGATGTTGAGCATCCGGTTGTAGTACACAGCCAGATAGCGTGCACCGCTGAGCATGGCAAGAATGCCCTGCATGGTGGTGTAGATGGCCGTAGCGGTGATGTTCACTTGCTCGGATGCAAGGATGCGGATGGCTTTCAGCCCCTCGTCGGTGACGGGGATCTTGACGAAGGTGGTCGGCCCAAGTTCACGAAGAATCCTCCTAGCCTCGGCTATGATGGTATCTGCATCATGGCTTATCACCTGCACATGCAGGCTGCGCTCATCGCCGATGAGTTTTCTGATCTTTTGCATATGGGGGAAAAAGGGAACACCACCCTCCGCCTTGAGGATGGATGGGTTGGAAGTCACCCCACTGATAGGATATGTATCGAGAGCCCTTTCTATTTCACTGAGATTTGCGGTATCAAGCATCAATTCCATAATCTGCCTCTTGTGCCAATCATGCCACAAACCGTTGGGAGGGGGAAGTCTCAGCTCTGTTTTTTGCTCTTCCTGTAGGCCTGTGGTGTTTGTCCGAAGCGCCGCTTGAAAAGGTTGTAAAAGCGATGGATGGAACCGAAACCACACTGCTCGCTGATTACGGCAATGCTCTCTTTGCTGTGTTGCAGAAGGATGCTTGCCTGGGAGAGCTTCTCCTCGCAGATTTCCTCCCAGATTGACTTGCCCCGATAGGTACGGAACCGCATCTCCAGCGACCTTCTGCAGATCGAAGCCTGCTCGGCCACCTCGCTTGCCGTCAGATTAGCCGTTGCTTCCCGCTTGATGAGCGACATGGCCTTCGCCACATGCTCATCCTCGCTCAGCACCAGGCGGGTGCTCTCCCGCTCCCGTACCGGCCCCGGAGCTATCCGTTGGATGTGTACGCCACTGATCGATTGCTCCAAGAGTGCATCCAGCATGGCGGACGCCTGATAACCGATGGCAGCGCAGTCTGGTTGGATGCTGGATATGGAGGGGTTTGCCAGTTCGCAGAGCAACGTCTCGTTGTCAACACCCAGCACCATGATCTCCTCGGGTATATGCACGCCCAGACGCTGGCAGGCAAGCTCCACCTTCATGGCAGAGAGATCGTTGCAGCAAAAGAGCGAAATCGGCTTGGGCAGCTCTTCAAGCCATGCTTCAAGATCGGGACAGGGTTCATACAACTGCCTCCACCAGGAAAGTGGTCTTGAGAAGGTGGCAATCTCCTCGGAGCGTTTGCTCACCGCTGTCTGGAAGCCGACAAACCGCTCCCGCGCCCAGTGCACATGATCTACCGTGCACCAGGCCATACGGCTGCTTCCGAGGCTCTTGAGATAGGTGCCCCCGCTCACTCCCGTATGGTAGTCGTCATTGCGTACCTGCGAAAAAAGCTTGAGGGAAGAGGACCCTGCGATATCGATGACAGGGATGCCGAGCGAGGCGCAGAACCGTGCCTGCTCATCATCCTCGATGCGGGCTATCAGGCCATCACACAAGGCGAGGGCTTCCCGTTCAAGGCTGAAGAACCAAGGCCCTTGCCCCCTCAGTTGCCAGTCTGGCTTGGTGCGGGCATACTGCACCACCCCTCCTGCCACCGCCATATCATATCCATCCTGGAATCGAAGCATCAAACCAATGGTTGCCATACCGTAAGGATATCAGAAAATGCGCAAAATACTAGTACTTTTTCGCATATCAAGCATTGTGCTCTTGCACCAATCGCGTATGCTGTAGCTAGTGAAAAAGGAGGCCGTACCATGGATATGCCCATCATCGGAGTGGGAACCTTCGGTTCAGACCACATCAGCAGTCTTGAGATGGCACAAGCAGTAAAGCTTGCCCTTGAGATAGGATACAGGAACATCGACTGTGCCAGCGTATACGGCAACGAGCGGGAGATCGGACAGGTGCTGGCGCAAAGCGGCATTCCACGCGACCAGCTCTGGATAACCAGCAAAGTATGGAATGACAGCCATGCGTACCAGAAGGTGATCGCATCGGCAAAGCAGAGCCTGAAGGACCTGAGGTTGGACTACCTTGACCTGTATCTTGTCCATTGGCCCTTCCCCAACTTCCATCCCCCGATGTGTGACGTGACCAGCCGAAGTCCGGATGCCCGTCCCTACATCCATGAGCAGTTCATGGAAACCTGGTCGGCCATGGAAGCTTTGGCCAAGGAAGGCTTGGTACGGCATATCGGGACAAGCAACATGACCAAGGCCAAGCTGGAGCTCCTGCTTGCAAGTGCTTCGATCCGACCCTTTGCCAATGAGATGGAACTGCATCCGCTCTTCGGCCAGTATGAGCTGCTCTCCTATGTACAGGAACAAGGCATCAGGGCCATCGGCTACAGCCCCCTCGGCTCACCGAACCGACCTGAGCGTGACACCACCAGCGAAGACAAGGTGGATATGGATCATCCTGTGGTCAAGGAGCTTGCAAGCAAGCACAACTGCCATCCTGCAGCCATCTGCCTCAAGTGGGCACTGGGAAACGGCATAGTCCCGATTCCCCAATCCACGAAGGAACGCAATCTCAGAAGCAACTTCCTCAGCGTCCACGAGGATCCGCTGACACGTGAGGAACTAGAGCTTTTGAAGACCATCGACTGCAACAACCGCCTGATAAAGGGACAGGTCTTTCTCTGGGAAGGCGCTGATTCCTATCATGACCTATGGGACGAGGACGGGATCATCCCGATCCCCGAACGCTATCGGAAAGGAGGAGTACGATGAGCATGCACACCATGAAAGGGGCGACGCTTCCGGGCAACAGCACGGTGGCTTTCGCCGAGTATGACATTCCCAAGCCGGGGCACGGACAGGTCTTGGTCAAGACCAAATGCACCACCATCTGCGGCAGCGACATCCGCTGCATCTACCGTGAACACTTGGGAAAGGGCCCTGAGGGGTATCAGGGAGTCATTGCCGGGCACGAACCCTGTGGCCAGATTGTGGAGGAAGGACCGGGCCTCAAGCGCTTCAAGAAGGGCGACCGTGTCATCGTCTACCACATCAGCGGTTGCGGAGTCTGCCATGAGTGCCGACAGGGCTTCATGATCAGCTGTACCAGCGACAAGCGGGCAGCCTATGGCTGGCAGCGCGACGGGGGTATGGCCGAGTACATTCTCTGTGATGAGAAGGATCTCGTGTATCTTCCTGAAGAGCTCACCTATGCTGATGGTGCCCAGGTAGCCTGTGGCTTCGGTACCGTCTACGAGGCGATCGAGAAAGTAGGGGTAAGCGGAAACGATGCGGTACTGGTCGTAGGTCTCGGACCGGTGGGTCTTGCAGCACTGATGTTGGCTAAGGCCATGGGAGCGAACATGCTCATCGGTATTGAACGGGAGCCATCACGCATCGAGCTTGCAAAGAAACTCGGCTTGGTTGACCACGTCTTCACCCCCAGCGAGCAAAACGTTGCACAGATCAAGGCACTCACCGGCGGCAACGGGGTTGAGCGGGCTTTTGACTGCTCAGCAAGCGACCCTGGAAGAGCCACTGCCATCAGGGCAACACGCAAGTGGGGCAAGATTGCCTTCGTCGGGGAAGGCGGAACAGTGCATTTCAATCCGAGTGAGGACATGCTCCATGACCAGAAGACCATCTATGGAAGCTGGGTCACCAGCATCTGGAAGATGGAGGATCTGGTGGAGCGCTTGGTTCGATGGAACATCCATCCGGAGGACCTGATAACCCACCGCTTCAGCTTGGACAAGGCGGATGAGGCCTATGCCTTGATGGCTAGCGGAGCATGCGGGAAAGTGGCTGTCTGTTTTGACGAGGAGCTTCCTAGCTGAAGACCTTCTCGAAGCGGGGGGAGTGAGCTGAGGTGGAAGCCATGGACTTCTCATCGGTAACCATCCCCCCGTTCTCCTTCATGACATGGATGACCGGCTCGATCACCACGGTGGCAGGAAAGCCTTCCCGGTCCCCTTCCATCCTGCGAATCAACAGCTGTGCTGCAGATTCACCCATCAGCTGCAAGGGCTGTCCGACTGCATAGTGGCAGAACTTGAGCAACGGGGCATAGTAGAGATAGTCGAAGGTTGCAAAAGCCAGGTTTGAGCGGAACGTTTTGGGAGCATTGCTCATCAGGTAGCTGGTGGCTCCGATATGGACCATGTCATTCACCATGAAAAACGTGTCGGGACAGTTGCTCATGGTCAACAGTTGCTCGGCCAGGGTATAGCCCGCTTTCTGCGTCATGCCGCCCAGAAGAATGAACTCACTCTCCACCTCAAGATGATGGTCGCGCATTGCGTCCAAAAACCCGTGCAAACGCTCCACAGACGTATGGACATGGTTGTCTCCACCCAGAAAGCCGATGCGCGTCCTTCCCTCACGGATCAGGGCACAGGTCACATCGTAGGCACCCTTGCGGTTGTCAGTGAGCACCACATCACAGGAAAGACCATCAATCTTTCGGTCGAGCATGACCAAGGGGGTATGTTCCAAGGAAGGGGAATTGAAATGACTGCCGATGTCACTGACCGGTATCACCAGAAGGGCATCGACATTCCGCTCAAGCAGGAGAGAGAGCTTTCGCTTCTCCTCATCAACCGAGTTTTCCGAGCTGCACAAGAGAAGTGCATAGCCCAGGGGACCAAGCAACTTCTCCAGCTGTTCCACAATCTCGGTGAAGAACGTATTGGAAATCTCAGGAACCATGATTCCGATGCTCTTGGTCTCCTTGAGCTTGAGCGAGCGGGCCACCGCATTGCGCTGGTAGTGCAGCATATTGACCGCACTGAGCACTCTTCGTTCCGTCTCAGGATTCACCACACCAAGCTTGTTGAGCACCCTGCTTACCGTGGCAATGGAGACGCCCGCCAATTTGGCGACATCTTTGATGGTGGCGTTCTCACTCTTGCCCATGCACAAACCCCCGCTAGCTGCGTCTGGCATACTTCTTCATATCGAAGTATACCGCAACGATGATGATCAAACCCTTGACCAGCTGCTGATAGTAGCTGTCGACACCCAGGAAGGACATTCCGTAGTTGATGAGGCCCATGGTGAATACACCGACCATCATGCCTCCTACGGTTCCCACACCACCGCTTTGGGAAACTCCGCCGACGGTGACCGCTGCGATGGCATCAAGTTCCATGCCGTTGGCAGTCAGGGAGTTCGCGAGCCCCAAGCGACTGGCAAGCAAGGTTCCTGCAATACCATAGAGCAAACCAGCGTAGAAGTAAACCATCATGAGGTCGCGCTCGACGTTGATTCCGGAAACCCGGGCAGCCTGGGAGTTGCCGCCGATGGCATAGAAGTGGGTTCCTTGGCGTGTATGGCGCAGGAAGACCCAGACAATGAAGGCTGCGATGATGACATAGATGATCAGATTGGGGACAGGGCCTACACTGCCTTGGCTGATATTCTTGAAATTCTGGTTCAGCGAGCCAACAACCGCAGCCTTGGTATAGATTAGCTGCAACCCCTTGGCGATGGACATCGAGCCCAGGGTGGCAATGAAGGGAGGAAGCTTGCCGTAGGCGATCAGATATCCATTGAAGAGGCCGAAGAGCCCGCCTGCGGCCACTGCGGCCACGATGGGAACGATGAGCGGGAAGGTCTGTCCGGCATAGATGGCTGACGAGTAGTCAGGATTCTGTGCAAACGAGGCTGCAACACTGGCAGTCAGACAGACAACATACCCGATGGAAAGGTCGATACCCTTGGTGATGATGATCATGCCCACGCCAAGGGCGGCAAACGAGCGAACCGATTCAGCGATCAGAAGGTTGCGAATGCTGTTCCACTTCAAGGCGTTGCCTTTCGTCAGGATGGAAAGAAGCAGAAGCAATCCAACAAAGGTGACCCAGGTCGTATATTGGCTGGCAATCTTCTTGCCATCGCTAAGCAATTTCTTGGTTTCCATGATTATTCCGTATCTCCCTCTTTTCCTTACATGAACTTGGTGGCAAGACGCATGATGTTCTCCTGGGAGCACTCGTTCTTGTCCAGGATACCGGTGCAACGACCGGAACAGAGAACCATGACCCGATGGGACATGCCGATCAACTCAGGCATCTCGGAAGAGACCATGATGATGGCCTTCCCTTGCTGGGCCAACTGGCTCATGATCTGATAAATCTCAAACTTGGCACCGACATCGATGCCTCTTGTCGGCTCATCCATGATGAGAATGTCCGGCAACGTCATCAGCCATCGGCTGATGATGACCTTCTGCTGGTTTCCCCCCGACAGATTCTGGATCAGCGTCTCCATCGTCGGCGTCTTGGTCCGCAAGGTTTCGTTGTAGCGTGTGGAAGCTTGCTTCAGCTCCTTGTGCTTGAGCAACCCGAGCTTTGACAGGTACTCCCGGAGACTGGCGATGCTGGTATTGGAAGAGATGTTCATCAAGGGAAAGATCCCGCTCCCTCTCCTATCTTCGGTGATCATGCCCATGCCGTGGTCGATCGCCTTTCGTGGGCTCATGGAAGAGATCTCCTCCCCCTTGAGCACAATCGTTCCCGAGCTGGTCGCACGAACACCGAAAAGCGCTTCCATCAACTCGGTACGCTGGGCACCGACAAGCCCGCCGATACCCAGGATCTCTCCACGGTGGAGCTCAAAGGAGACATCCTGGAAAGAACGGGGATTCGGGGAGCACAGGTTGTCAACTTTCAGAAGCACATCACCGATGGTGCTGGAAACTGAAGGAAACCGTAGGTTTGCATCGCGCCCAACCATTAGGGAAATCAGCTTGTCGTTGGTAAGCTCTTCCGTCTGGTAGGTACCGATCATCTTACCGTCACGCATGACGCTCACCTCATCAGCAATGGCGAAAATCTCCTCCATCTTGTGGGAGATGTAAACAATCGCCACATTCTGCTCCCGCAATTGGCGGATAATCTTGAACAGGTGGGCAACCTCGTTGTCGGTCAGCGAGCTGGTAGGCTCGTCCATGACCACCACCTTCGAATTGTAGGAGACCGCCTTTGCAATCTCGCACGTCTGCTGCATGGAGATGGAAAGAGATCCGATCCTGCGTTCCGGCTTGATGTCTATCTCCAGACGCTTGAGCAGGTCAGCAGTATCCTCGTTCATTTTCTTGTGGTCTATGAGTCCAAAGCCTTTGAGCGGCTCACGACCCAGATAGAGGTTCTGTGCAACCGACCGCTCGGGAACGTTGGACAGCTCCTGGTGGATCATGGAAACACCGCGCTTCAGCGCATCATGGGAGTCCTTGAAATGGCAGACTTCCCCATTGAGCTTGATGGTTCCCTCATCCTCTTTGTAAATACCGAACAGACACTTCATCAATGTAGACTTACCAGCCCCATTCTCACCCATCAGGGCATGCACCGTTCCCGGCTTAACCCGAAGTGTGACTTCATCCAAGGCCCGAACTCCGGGGAATACCTTGGTGATAGATTCCATCTCCAGGGCATATGTTGCACTCATCTCTCTTCCTCTTCTGTTTTCCCGCAGCACGTGGCAAGACGGCATTCATGAAGTGTCTCCTGCCGGAGCAGGAGACACATCTGCGATGTTTCTTACATCAGGTCTTTGTAATTGGCCTTGGTAACAGGCTTGAAGGGTACCAGGTAGCACTGTGCAATGACTGCTGCATCATTGGCCGGAGCTTCGCTGATCACTTCCTTGGCCGGTGCAATGCCCCAAGCGGTCATGCCGCTGGCAGTGCCCTTGGTAGCCATGGCGTATGCCAGCTCGAAAGCGGTGCTGCTCTGACCGACGGAGTCCTGCAGAACGGTTGCATAGAGCTTGTTCTGATCCATGGAGTTGAGGGCATCAGCGGTGGCATCGATACCGATGACCGGGAAGGTCAGGATGGTGCCATCGGAAGGATCATTGTCGACCAGACCGTTGGTGATCAGGGACTCAACAGCACCGAGTGCCATGCCGTCGTTCTGTGCAACGACCAGGTTGAACTTGCCGCTGTGTGCTGCAAGCCAGGTGTCCATCTTTTCCTGAGCCTTGTCCGGAGACCAGTCAGCGGTGTCACGGGCAATGAAGTTCACGGTATAGCCGAGGCTCTTGAGGGTATCGATGAGACCGGCTTCACGGCTGATCTGGGCGGGGTGACCAAGCTGGCCCTGGAGGTAAAGAATGTTCAGGACCTTGTTGGGAGCCTTGGCAGGATACTTGGTGAAGTACTCGTCGATGATCTGAGCCTGATACTGGCCTGCGACCAATTCGGGGGAAGAAGCGAGATAGAAATCCTTTCCGACCTTCAGTGCCTCGACGGAGGGCTGGATGTTGGAGAAGGAAGCACCACCACCGGCTGCCTTGATCTGCTGAGCCATCTGCTCAGTAGCGCTGGTATCCTGGGGGATGATCACAAAATACTTGTAGCCCTGGGTGATCAGGGTGTTCAGCTGGTCGAGCTGACGGGCAACGTCGCCCTGTGCATCCTGAAGGTTCAGCTCCACACCCTTCTCAGCGGCGAGCTTGCGAAGGTTGTCCGCATAGTCCTTGACAAACTGTTCGTTCAGGTTGCGGATCAAGGCACCGATCTTTACCGAATCGCTCTTGGATTCGGAAGAACCCTGGGCGAAGATACCCGTACATACCAGTGCGAGCACCAAGAGAATAGCCACCATTTTTTTCATAGGAAACTCCTTTTGTTCGTTATCCAGGATTACGCCTCCTGGCAAGCTTGATACGTTCTCGTTCTTTCGCTTTCTAGAACGATTTTTAGATTCCCTTTTGTCAAATCCATATTCCCATCGGTTTTTGCATTTGTCAACGAAAAAATGTAAACGTTTACAAGATAATTCTCGTATCTGTACCTTAAGTACAGATAATTGTTTTTTTAGAGCCTTATGGAATGCTGTAAACCTTTACAATTGTCAAAAAAAATACTGGGTCTCCGAAAAAACCCAGTACGAAAAAGCTCATGGTGATCCTACAGCCGGAACACCTTCACCATACCTTGCGCCCTGATCTGGTCACGTCCCTCCTGCAGGCTGGAAATCCCCCCGGCAGCCCATGCCTGGACGATGAGGTTGCCCAAAGCCGTGGCCTCCACAGGTCCGGCATACACCGTCAGTCCGGTCTCCGCAGCTGTCCACTGGTCAAGAATCTCGTTCTTGCAGCCACCGCCGATGATGTACAGTGATGAGAACTTCGTTTCCAGCACCGACTCCAGATCCTTGATCGCTTTGGCATACGCTTTCGCAAGGCCGCGGTAGATGGCAACCATGTACTCACCCTTGGAGGCAGGACGCCCGATACCGTGCTCATCACACCAGCTGTTGATTCGGTCGACCATGAGATTGCCATGGGTGTTTGGCTTGAGGAACCGTTGGTCGGTGGGGTCGATCCATCCCTGATAGGAAGCGCAGGCGATTGTCTGCTCATCCAAGGTCTTCCAGGCGATCTCGGTCCCCTCTTCCTTCTCCCAATGCCGCACACACTCCTGCTGGATCCACATCCCCATGATGTTCTTGAGGAACCGGATTTTCCCACTTGCAGCGACCTCATTGGTGAAGCCGCTTTGCAGGGCTTGCTCATCCATGCGGGGAGTTTCCAGTTCAACACCCAGCAGCGACCAGGTGCCGCTGGAGATATATAGGGGCGTCTCACCCTCCGCTGAAGGAACGGCAGCCACCGCACTGGCGGTGTCGTGGGCTGCTGTGGCGATGACGACCACTGAAGCGGGAGCTCCCACCTCGTGGGAGACTTCCACCGTCAGGGGCCCAAGTACGGTTCCGCTGTCCACAATCGGGGAAAAAAGCGAGCGGTCCAGCCCAAGCTCATCGATGAGCTTCCATGCCCAGGTCCCTGTCCTTGGATCGTAGAGCTGGGTCGTCGATGCATGGCTGCGCTCATTGCTCATGACCCCGGTCAGCCAATAGGCAAGCAGATCGGGAACCGAGAGATAGTGGGCGGCAGCGGCAAGGGTCTGGGGACGATCGCGCTGCATCGCCCTCAGCTGGTAGAGCGTATTGAACGGCTGGAACGCAATGCCGGTCTGCTCATAGATGCGCATCTTGCCACCGAGCTTTTGGGCAACCTCCTCGATCAGGCCGTCGGTGCGGCTGTCACGATAGTGATAGCACAACGAGACCAGGCTGCCCTTCGCATCAGTGAGCACGTAGTCCACCCCCCAGGTATCGATGCCGATGGAGGCAATCGCATCCCCATAGAGGGCGAAGGCCTTGCGAAGCCCAACCTTGATCTCACTGAACAGACCCTGGATGTTCCAATAGAACTCCCCCAGGATCTGGTCATTGTGGGTGACGAACCGGTGAACCACCTCAAAGCTGGAGAGGTCCCCTACCAGGACCCGCCCGTTGGAGGCCCCCAGATCGATGGCAATATGCTTCTTCATCCTTACTCCTTGACGCGCTTGGTGCAGTGCTCCATGAGATACGCCTCGGCCTCGGCATTCCAAAGGCCATTGTGTTTCTCAACCAGTACCGCGAGGTGGGCAAACAAAGGATTGTCTTTCCCGATTTCCGCCAGATCATCCAAGGCCGTGAGCGGAAAATCAAGATGGGTATACATCATCTTCTTGCCACCGGGGATGGAAGGAAGATTGATGACCGCCTCAGGAACGGCCGGAAGACCACCGATATGCGTCACCATGGCGGCCGGGTTGATCAAAGCCTTCTCCATCAGGGCGAGCGACTCGCGCATGTCATCGGTGTTGCCACCGCTGGTGCCGACGATGTGGGTGGAGCCGTAGTGCACATTGTAGAAGTTCATGCTGGCTGAGAAATCGGTCTTGTTCGGACCTGCAAAGAAGTTCAGGCACCCGTCCTTGGCAAGAATGGCATCGGCCTGCTCAACCAGTGCACGGACCGGAGCCATGACCAGCACATCATCAAAGCCATGGCCCTCGGTGAGCTCCATCATTGTTTTCACCGGGTCTGCAAGGGTTTTGGTGTTCAGGTAGATCAACTCCACCCCATTTGCCTTGGCATCCTCGAGGCTATACAAGGACTGTGCCCTGGCAAGCCGCGCATCATCAATATCGGTCACCACAAGCCTGCCGGGCTTGCGTCCGGTGTTGTGCAGGGCGTAGTCGATGGCAGAGAGACCCATCGGGCCCACTCCGGCGATGATGGCAAGGTTGCCGCCTTCGACGATGCCCATATCGTGGACATAGCTGCCGTTGGTCGTGTGGTACATTGCATGGAAGGTTCCCACCACACAGGAAACAGGCTCAGCAAGGCTGCCCAGGAAGAAAGCCTCTCCGTCATAGGGAAGCAGGCAGTCGAGTTCCATCACCTGATGAGGGATGATGACGTAGGTGGCATCGCCTCCGATATAGCGGAACGAATAGCCTGGTGCATCGAGGGTACCCTGGTAGTTGAGAGCCGGCTGGATCGAGAAGCGCGAGCCAACCTTGAACTTGGATTTCCACTTCTCACCCACCTCAACTATCTCGCCACAGAACTCATGGCCGAGCATGATGGGGTTCTTGTCGATGTCATTGGGCACCCGCTTGTGGCTTGCTCCCTGCTCTGCAGCCTTGTGATCACTCATGCAGATGCTGTTGGTGACCACCTTGGCAAGAATCTCATCCTGCGCGATGGGGGGAAGCTCAAACTCCTCAAGTCTCAGGTCATTGACGCCATACAGTCTGATAGCACGTGTTTTCATGGGATACTCCTAGTTCAGCATGACCTGCCCGCCGGTCACCGGGACCGCCTGGCCAGTCTCATAGGTCTGTTCGACTATGTACAGGATCGCCTTCATGACATCCTCGGTCCTGCACCCGCGATTCATGGGCACCTTGGCCTCATAGAACCGTCTCACATCTGCAATCGTCTTGGCTCCGGGAACCTTCCCCGCTGCAAGATACTGCACAAACAGGCCCTTCTCAGGATCCGACCAGAGCGGACCATCCAAGAAGTTGCCCGGGCATACGGCATTCACCTTGATATTGTCTTCGACCAGCTCCAGGGCAAAGCTCTGCGTCAGCCCGATCGTTCCGAATTTCGCCCCGGCGTACGCCCCATTCTTGTTGGAACCTTCCAACCCCGATTTGCTGGAGATGGCAATGATATCGGTGTAGTAGGCATGGGAAGCGGCATTCTGCAAGGCCAGTTGCTGCGAAGCAAACTTGGAGCAGATGAAAAAGCCTGTGTAGTCGACATTGGTGACGAACTGGAAGTCCTTCAGGGCCATGCTCTTGACCGAACCTGCCCTGAGCACCCCGGCATTGGAGATGAACAAGTCGAGCGAGCCGGTCTGACTTGCGACCTCATCCATCATCTGCATGACCGAAAGCTCATCGGTGACATTGACAGGAATACTCTTGGCAACCGTGATGCACGCCTCATAGTTCAGCTCATCGGCAAGCTTTTGCGCCCCTTCCGCATTCATATCGGCAATGAAGACAAACGCCCCGTGCTCGACAAGGGAGCGTACCATGCCTTCCCCGAACCCCTGGGCACCACCGGTGACCAAGGCAATCTTGTCGCGCACCACATCAGCGCGGCTGGTGGAGGGGGGAAGGACAGGAAGGGCACTCACCCCCTCGGCCCTCACCGCCTCGTCGTAGTTGGTGCCCAGTCCGTACTGCAGTTCAAGACCTTCGAATCCGATGACAGCAGGATAAAGCCTCCTTGCCTCGGTGTAAGCGTCCAGAAGGGCTTTCCACGCTCCGGCCTTCTCCTTGACCGAATCCCCCACCCGTGCAGCAGGAAGCGTGAGATCGACCTTCTTTCCCTCGGTCCGGTGGATGAACAAGCCTTTCTGGCCATCGAAGGTCAGACCCCGCAGGACGGGGGGCAACTCCTGCTCCAGGCGTAGGGTAAACTTCATGACAACTCCTTTTCTTCAAACTGATCAATCAGGGAGTACGGCTTGGTTGCATCCATCGCCCTCCCCAATGAGGCATAATAGGCGATTCTCTTCTCCAGGCTTGCCTTTGCATGAGGATTGTCCTGACAGAACAGCCCCAAGGCAGGATTGACGGAAGAGAGCTTTTCGTGGGCAACCAAGGCCCAGGCACTGTCCACCAGATGGTGGGCAGAGGGCAGGAGCAACTCTGGACAGTTCATGCTCTGTCTGCTTGAGTTGATGTCCACCCCGCTGATCTCCATCAAGCCACGCGCCTTGGCAAGTGTCTGCAGGCGCTTCATCTGTGCCTCGGTATTGCGGGGAGGCATGTACGTGATGGCAGGAAAGCCGATGTCAACCAAGAGGTCAAGCAACTGCTCAAGGAACTCATCCTCGAACTTCTCAGCCTTCTTGTCGCCGGTGACACTCTGTGCAATGTCCCCCAAGTAGGCATAGGCTGCAATGGAGCCGATGCGATTGGAGAAGGCAACCACCTCCCGCACATCAAGGCACTCCTCCCTGCCGGGCTGAATGAAGAAACGCGGCAAAAATGAGCTCTTGAAGAGGCCCAGCAGGTCGTAGGCATAGTGTGGATTCTGCTCATCCAGCAAGAGGGTCGCCAGCTTTGCAGGAACAGAAAGACCGAGTTCCTTCTCCAGGAATTCGACAAGCTTTCGTCCCTTGCCCATCATGGCGATGCACTGGTTGGCCATTGCGTAGAGGATGTGACGCTCGGTGACCGAACCGCCCTCCTCATGACGTGAAAGGGGCAGGACATCCCGCTCGAAGTCAAGATCAAAGCCA
>RZYT01000257.1 GCA_009930195.1 Spirochaetia bacterium
CCGGCAGGAAGCGCACCGTTGGCAAATACAGCTCCTGCACAGATCAGGGAGATGACAGCTACCAAGGATTCCAGGAGCATGGCGCCGTAGGCGATGGGAAGCATGTCCTTTTCATTGCGGATCTGCTTGGATGCAGTTCCACTGCTCACCAGGCTGTGGAAACCGGAGACCGCACCACAGGCTATGGTTACAAAGAGGATGGGGAACATCTGCTGTCCGTTCACCACAAAACCGGTGAATGCAGGAAGGTTGATCGTGGGGTTGGCAACAAAGATACCGACCACTGCAGCTGCGATCATGAAGACCAGGAGGAAGCTGTTCAAGAAATCGCGGGGTTGCAACAGTGCCCAAACGGGAACGACGCTTGCTACCATGATGTAGGCGAATACCAGATAGAGCCAGAGGGTTTTCTGGATATAGACAGGGAAGGCCAGACCAAAGACAATGCACGCTACCAAAGCAGCTATCGCAACTACTGTGGTGACAAGATTGTTTGGTTTCTTGTAGCGGATGAAGAAACCGAGTGCAACTGCCACGGCTATGAACGCAGTGCTGGTGGTGGCGGTTGCCCCGTTGATCAGATTGGTGGAAGCATCGGCATTGAAACCATTGAAGGTGCCTGCAACGATGTCGGCGAAAGCCGCGATGACCAGGATGGAGAAGAGCCAGACGAAGAGGAGGAAGAGTCGTTTGCCGAGTTTTCCAACATACAGCTCGATGATGTAGCCGATGGAACGGCCTTTGTTGCGTACCGAAGCGAAGATGGACCCGAAGTCTTGGACAGCCCCGATGAACACACCTCCGATGAGCACCCAAAGAAGGACTGGCACCCAACCAAAGATTGCTGCCTGGATCGGGCCGTTGATCGGGCCTGCTCCGGCTATCGATGCAAATTGGTGGCCAAAGACGACTTGTCTCGAAGTGGGGACATAGTCAACTCCATCTTCCATCTCCATCGCCGGAGTCTTGCGTTTTGCATCAACTCCCCATTTTTTTGCGAGGTAGCGGCCATAGACAAGGTACGCACCCACAAGCACGACGATGGACAGAACGAGCATGAAGATACCGTTCATGTGATCCTCCTGAATGATTCCTTTTTCATGGAAATAATATGATGTTTTAGAATGTGAGAGAGGAGCTCGATTTGTCAAGCAGAGTCAAAGAAAGATGGAACAAAAAGAGAGAAATTTCTTGGCTGAGAGCCGAATTAGGGGAGCATAGTGCCACTGAGAGTGGAATGAAGGTAGGGTATTGTCCGTTCGATTCGGAGCAATCAGATGCAGAACCGAGAACACACAGGAAACCTTTCCTCCTTGCCAATCTGTTTCTGGGAGGGTGGTGTGGAGGTTGTTGATATCCTATTGCTTTGATAGAGTATAAGAGAGATGCAAGGAGGATTGCGCTATGTCGATACAGAAAATCATCCCAAACCTATGGTTCGACCGTGAAGCGCTTGATGCGGCACGCTTTTATGCAAGCATCTTCCCCGATGGCCGCATCACCAGCACAGTAACGCTTCATGACACTCCCTCAGGCGATACTGATGTTGTCAGTTTTGAGTTGGCAGGGTACTCGTTCATGGCAATCAACGGTGGCCCGCTGTTTGCCCTGAACCCCTCGATTTCGTTCTTCCTGAACTTTGATCCATCGAAAGAGCGTGATGCAAAGGAACATCTGGACCGGATGTGGGAGCAGCTATCCGAGGGCGGAACGGTCCTGATGCCGCTTGGTGAGTATCCTTTCAGCCCACACTATGGCTGGGTGCAGGATCGGTACGGGGTGAGCTGGCAGTTGATCCTTACTGACCCGAAAGGAGAGGAGCGACCTTTCATCATCCCTGCTCTTCTCTTCACCGGCAAGGGCGCAGGCAAGGCCGAAGAGGCGGTGAATTGGTACCAATCACTATTCAATGCCAGCAAATGGGGAGCCTTGGCCCGGTATCCTGAGGGAATGGAGCATGATGCACCCGGCTCGCTGATGTTCAGTGATTTCCAGCTTGAAGGACAGTGGTTCGTTGCCATGGACAGTGGATATCCTCATGCGTTCCAGTTCAATGAGGCGGTTTCCCTGATGGTGAACTGCGATACGCAGGAGGAAGTCGACCGGTTGTGGGAAATCCTCTCCTATGATCTTGAGGCTGCCCAGTGCGGATGGGTGAAGGACCGGTACGGTCTTTCGTGGCAGATTGTTCCCTCGAGCATGGATGAGATGATGAGAGAGGGTACCCCTGAACAGGTGGATAGGATGAGTCAGGCTGTCCTCACGATGACCAAGCTTGATGAGAACCTGATCAGGAAAGCGTTTGAAGACAAATGATACGCATCTGTGCACATGCCGCCGGGACATTCGGTAAAGGGCGTTCTTGCAGTATCGGATACTATGAAAATTATCCGATAGTAACCGATAGTATCCGATAGTATCCGATAACCCTATCGTCACAGTTTGTCGAACTGGAGCATCATGTGAAGGTGGTGATGTATCGCAGGCGTACCCTTGAACAACAAGTCCAGTACCGAAGCAATCCCTATGATCTGGTTGCCATGAGGTAGCATTTTCACTGCGCAGGGGCCTTTCTACTCCAGGGAGTCGTGGAAATGGTCGCAAGCGGTCCGGCTGCCAAGTATCGGTTTGTGTAGCCTTGCCGGAATCTGCACCGTATGTATGCTCCCTTGGATTCCTTCTCGGGATGGCAAAACTTGCGCCCGCTATGCAGGCATGCTACTGTATCCCTACGTTCGTTTCAGATGGCAGGATAGCTATGTACTCAATTCTCCCCGTCCTCTTATTGTTCATCCTCGGGTTTCTGTTGCAGAAATCGACAACGCTGACACCAGCGTCGGTAGCGAATGCAAAACGCATTGTTTCCGATCTGGCGCTTCCGGCTCTTCTGTTTCAGGCCTTCTCTTCGCTGCAAATCGAGAGCAGGTATCTTCTTTTGGTTGTGACCATCTTCCTGGTCTGCTTTGTGATGGTCATGCTGGGCAAGGCCCTTGCGAAACCCCTTCATATGGAGTCTCCGTATTTTCCCCTCCTGCTTGGTGGTTTTGAAATGGGAATGCTGGGGTATGCCTTGTTTCTTGCCGTGTACGGGAGCGAGCATCTGGGGAAGATGGCCTTGATTGATCTGGGCCAGGTCTTGTTTGTGTTCTTCGTGCTCATGGCATT
>RZYT01000258.1 GCA_009930195.1 Spirochaetia bacterium
CACTGGAAGCGTGGTATCAGAAGCAAGAACAGGGAGTACTGTTCGCGACCAACGCGTTCGGAATGGGTGTCGACAAGAAGTCGATACGGATGGTCATCCATCACGACCTTCCTTCCGATGTACTCTCCTTCTTGCAGGAGAGCGGACGAGCAGGAAGGGACGGGAATCCAGCTCGCTCTGTGGTGCTGATGGACGGGGATGAGACCCCATCTGAGCTGTTCTCCCTCTTTAGCTCGACATCGGTGTGCTTTCGCTCAGCGTTGCTCAAGTCACTGGGAGAAACAATGGAGAGTTGCAGCGGATGCGATGTATGCAACCATACCCAGTTCAGATCAAGGGAGGGAGAGCAGGTGATCATGCGCTGTGTTGCCTTGCATCCATTTTCCTACAGCATCCATGCCCTGGCTTCGTTTCTGCAGGTAAGAAAACCCTGGTACGCAGACAGCGGTCTGCTCGATACATGGCGGGAACGGGAGATACAAAGCGCAATCAGGAACCTTGCAAAGCACGGCATGCTCTCTTCTACGAAGGGGAAGGTACCTAAGCTCTATCTCTCTCCATCCCAATGGGTTGCACACTTGACAGCAAGAAGATATGCACTGACGATGAAGGTATGAAAACCACAAAGCCAAGCACTGAGCAGCAAAGACAAACCTACGCAACGCTTCCCAAGGCTTTTGTGACAAAGCCTGACAAGTTTGTGAGGCCTCCCCAAGAGGAGCACAAGAAAGAAACGTTCACGTGGAGAAAGTTGCTGCTCTTTCTTGTCGCGCGTGCACCAAAACAGGTGCAATGGTGACACACCGCTTTTTTTCTCCTGCAAGCAGGGAGAGCAACGTGCGCCCGGCTTCCCGGTAGATGGCTCCACTATCCAGATCTATGCTTGCCACTTGTGAGAGAAAGAGCGAGTGGTAGGGCGATGCATCATACCCAACCGAAGGTACGCCCAGCTTCTCATTGAGCAAGATGGAAAAGAGCGTGAGATCGTTCACTGCGGCCAGGCTGTCAAACTGATGGGCAATCTGTTTCACCTTCCCCACCAACTCCCGCCGAGCTTCAGCCGAACCGATCTCAGTGGTAAGAAGCTCTGCCTCAGGATACAGAGACCGAAAACCTGCAAGCCTCTGGCGATGGGGTTCAACACTCTCCAGATAGCCGCTTACATACAAGGGGTGAGTGCATCCAAGACTTTTCAGGTACTCAGCTTGCAGTACTCCTCCCTGATAGTTATCAGTCCTGACGCATGCAATGTCACTGATGCCGTGCAGATGATGGGATGCCACCACAGGAATCGGGAGGCCTGAGAGAAAGGAGAGTTCTTCCTCTGTGTCCACATCATAGGCAATGATGCCATCACACTGTTTTGCAAGCTCCTCCACCTCCTCTTTGGTGCTGACCGAATAGAAGCGCACTTGATAGGAGCTGTGTTCGATGATTTGCTGGATACCCCGAAGGGCCCTGCCAAAGAACCAGTCAAAACTGTTCAGGCTTCCCCAGTAATAGGCTCTTCCCTGTTTGGAGAACTCCACAAAGGCAAGATTCCCCGTTCCCTTCCTACGCAGCGTCGCCGCACATGAGTTGGGCGTATACCCCAACTCCTGTGCCGCTTCCAGCACCCGGGTTCGCAGATCGGAAGAGACTGTTTGGGGAGTGTTGTACACCCTGGATACCGTGGCACTGCTCACCCCTGCTCTCTTTGCTACACTATCGCGGGTAATCGGCATATAGTTTCCTTTTTTCTTGACAATTGATGCTTGCAGGTTTAGTGTACACGTGTACATTCCTGATTGCAAGCACTTCTTGCAACGAAGAAAACCGAGGAGGTTTCTCATGGCAACCATACGCGAAGTCGAACGTGGTGAACTTCACCCGTTGTATCCACAACTCTATGGAAAGGACTGCGACACCGAACAGATGGACTCGCGTTACCTCTCTTTGATCGGGCAGCATACCCGCCTGTTCAACCAAGAGAGCCCCAGCCTGTACTCCACTGCCGGCCGAACGGAACTGGGCGGGAACCATACGGATCACAATCTGGGAAAGGTGCTGGCAGCCACCATCAACCTTGATACCATAGCAGCGGTCTCTCCCCGCTCCGACTCCAAGGTGATCCTGGACAGCGAAGGATATCCGCGCGTGGAAGTTGATCTTAAGGATCTTTCCCTGCACGAGCAGGAAAAGAACACTACTGAGTCGCTCATCCGAGGCATCGCGCATGCGTTCAAGCAGCGGGGTTTGACCCTTGGAGGCTGGCAAGCCAATACGACGAGCAATGTGCTCAAGGGCTCAGGCCTGTCGTCCTCTGCCGCGGTTGAGATTCTCTGCGGTACCATCTTCAACCATCTCTACAACAACGATGTGCTCTCTCCCGTTGATCTTGCGATCATCGGCAAGTACAGCGAGAATACCTATTTCGGCAAACCCTCAGGTCTTATGGACCAGATGGCCTGCGCTTATGGGGGAATCATCGGGATAGATTTCAAGGATGAGGCACAGCCAGGAATCACACCCATCAACTACTCGTTTGCAGACCATGGGTATCATCTGGTCATCGTGGATACCGGTGGAAACCATGCAGATCTCACTCCCGAATATGCAGCAGTCCCCAAGGAAATGCGCCAAGTAGCATCCTCCTTTGGAAAGGATAATCTCAGGGAGGTTGGAGAGGAAGCCTTCTTTGCAGCCCTTCCTGAACTGAGAAAGCAACTTGGCAATGACCGTTGTCTGCTCAGAGCCATCCACTTCTTTGCTGAGAACAAGCGTGTCGATTCCATGCTCGCATCCCTTGACCAGCATAATTTCGAAGGATACCTGAAGGCAGTGAGGGAGAGTGGGGAGAGTTCCTTCTGCTTCCTGCAGAATCTCTACCCTTCCTTCTATCCCCAGGAACAGGGATTGAGCCTGGCCATTGCCACCACGAAGGCCATCCTTGGTGATGATGCAACGGTGCGCGTACATGGGGGAGGCTTCGCCGGAACCATCCAGGCATATGTGCCGGATGAGAAACTTTCCTCCTATACCACGCAGATCAAAGCGTTGTTCGGAGAACACAGCGTTACCCGGATTGCAATCAGAAGCAGGCAAACCTGCTGCCTTGCAGAATAACCCGATACAGAACGGTAGCTAAAAGCTACCGTTCTTTTATTCTTAGTTCGGAATAGT
>RZYT01000039.1 GCA_009930195.1 Spirochaetia bacterium
AAAAGCATTGCCATCACGGGAAACAGTGGCAGCGGCAAGTCGACGTTGCTGCAGATCAGTGCTGGCCTCATGCAGAGTGACAGCGGTCGGGTCTGGTTTGAGGAACAGGAGATATCGCGTCTTTCTGATGACAGTCTGAGTAAGTTGCGTAGTCGCAACATGGGCTTCATTTTCCAAAGCAGTCTCCTGCTGGACGATTTCACCGCCTTGGAGAATGTCCAGATTCCGGCAATGATAGCGGGGAAGAGCGAGAAGCAGGCCAAAAAGCAGGCTATGGAAATGCTCAGTACCGTTGGCATGCAGGATAGGCTCCATCATACCAGCGACCAGCTCTCCGGTGGTGAGCGCCAACGGGTAGCCATAGCAAGAGCACTGGTGAACAGCCCTTCCGTCATCTTTGCGGATGAGCCGACAGGCTCGCTTGATGAGAGGAACGCCTTGGTGGTTGAGGACCTGCTCTTCTCATTGGTGGATCAACAGCAAGTGGCACTGATGCTCATCACCCATAACAGCAGTTTTGCCCAACGATGCGACATTGTGTATCATCTGCACGATCGCAAGGTGGAGGTAAGCTCTTGAAGCAAGCCCTCTTCGCCCTTCTGGTCAAACGCAAGCTTGGATTCGGAGCGAATCGTGCAGCCAAGCGAAGGATTCTCTTCAATCTGTTGCTCATCACCTTGGTGGTGAGTGCACTCGTGTTTGCCCAGATGTTTGTGGTATCCATGAGCAGGGGGATTGCAGATAAGTACGCACTGCTGGGAAACGGGCACTTGCAGGTTCATACCGCACTGGATGCCGACTTCTCCCACTACGAGCAGGTCGTTGATGTCCAGAAAGTGGGCCAGAGCTATGCCCTCATTTACAGCCCCTCAGCAAACAAGATGGTACGTCTCAAAGGGGTGCAGGAGTCCTATTTCTCCGAACTGAGGCTTGACCAGCTTACCATGGGTGAGCCCTATGTCCAAACCGACTCAAATCTTCCGCTCATTCTCATCAGCAGCACGCTGGCTTCAACGCTGGATGTCACGATTGGGGATAGGGTTGCACTGATGCTGGTGAGCCAAAACAGCATCAGGCCGCAATTGTGCATAGTGAAAAACCTCTATGACTCGGGGTATCAGGAGTTGGATGCCAATCTGGTATTCAGCGACTACGCACTGATGGCCAGGCTTTTCCAAGGTAAGGAAGAGACCTATTATGAGCTGCTCGTCGAAGCAGACGCCTTGCAGCAGACCAAGAACGAGCTGAAAGCGGATGGGTATGCGGTCACCAGCTGGGAAGAGGAAAACTATGCCGTGGCAACCAATCTCAACACCAGCAGACAGGCTGTACTGGGAGTCATGGTTGCCGTCGCGATTCTCTGTGGGTATTTCATCAGTGAACTCAGCAGGGAACTGGTGGAAGATGACAAGTACAAGATTGCAATGCTCACGCTGTTGGGAGCAACGAAGCGACTCATCCGTCGTTCCTATTTTTCTACTGTCATGGTGGTTACGCTCATCGCTGTCCTCTTGGGAACGGCTTTGGGGATGAGCATGGCTCTCAATCTCTCTCCCTTGCTCTCCTCCCTTGCTGCACGTTCCATCCCTTCGCTATCCTACTATCTGCTGGACTTCACCATTGTCATTCCCTGGCTCGATATCCTCACTATAACCTGTGTTTTGGTGATGGTGAGCATCCTCAGTGTGACGTTCAGCCTCAGAAGAGTTTCCAGGATTGAACCAATAGCATGTGCACACTTTGACTAAGCTCGGTTTTCGGCTATACTGCCTGCATGAATTTTGAAGTGTTCGTACTCGGGACCAGCGGCATGATGCCGCTTCCCAACAGATACCTGACCAGCGCCATGGTCCGCCGTGATGGGGACCTTTTCCTCTTCGATTGCGGGGAAGGAACGCAGGTCTCATTGAAAATGCTCAATCTGAAGTGGAAGAAAATCCATTCCATTTTCATCAGTCATATGCATGCCGATCATGTGACCGGGCTTCCGGGAATTCTCATGCTTTCCAGTCAGGTTGACCGTAATGAGCCTCTGACGATTTACGGCCCACCCAAGCTCAAGGAGTATATCGATGCAAATCGAAGAATCCTCGATATGTACATCAACTATGAGATAATCGTCAAGATTGCGGAACCGGGAATCATTCTCGACACAGAGGATTTCACCGTCTCTGCCTTTCCCTTGGTGCACACCAAGCCTTGTGTGGGGTATGTCATGGAGGAGAAGGAGCGGCCGGGAGAATTCCATGTGGAGAAAGCCAAGGAGTTGGGTGTTCCCATGGGTCCGATGTGGGGCAAACTCCAGAAAGGCGAGTCTGTCACTCTTGATGATGGTACCGTCATTTCCAGCTTGCAGGTCATGGGGGAGAGGAGAGGCGGAAGAAAATTCAGCTATGTGACGGATTCACTCTACCTCCCTTCCATTGCAGAACATGTAAAGGAGAGCGACCTCTTGCTGTGTGAGGGTATGTTCACCTCAGATATGGAAGAGACGGCCTCTGAGAAGAAGCATATGACTGCAGGACAGGCTGCCCAGATAGCAAAGGATGCACAGGTCAAGCAACTGGGATTGTTGCATTACAGCCCACGGTACAGTGATCATGAACTCAGATATCTGCATAAGGATGCCAAACGCATCTTCAGTGAGACCATTCTCACCAAAGATAGGATGGCCTTCGATATTCCTTTGAAGTCTTAGTCTGCTTCCCGTACATCGCAAGCAGCTTGTGCTTCGTGGAGCAACTGCTTGCTTTCAATCATACGGCCATTGCGGGAAGCAAAGCCGATTTGCAATGATGATCCGCTGAACTCACGTTTGCAGCTTTCGATCATCGAAAGAGTGAAACTGCGTGCCTCATCCCCATTGTAGAAGGGGAGGACCATGGCAATTTTGCCTCCCTCAAGCGTGAAGCTGTAGGCCAGTTCTCCACTGAGCATCATCAACTTGTTTGCGATAAGGGAAGCCGGTCCTTCGCTGACTTCAATCATCACCAACGTAAGGTCGTAATCCATATCCATGGAATTCTCAAGCTCGGCAGTGAGAATGCTTTCAAAATCCGTCTTGTACACCTGCAGTTCTGCAACGGCAGGTGCAGCAGGCTCCGGGACCTTTTCCGCTTCCACGGCAGCCGGTTGCACTTGGGGTTCAAGGAAAGCAGGTTTTGCCTGCTGGCTCATCATTTCGGTGACACTCTTGATCACTACCGGTTCAATGACCTCTTCCTTCGTCTCTTCCCTTTCCACTGCCACAGGGGCCTTGGGTTGCATGGCAGGAGCTTGGGCATAGAGCATCTGATCACTATGGATGTGGGAAGGATCGTCATGAGGAAGTGTATGGAATGGTTTGTCGTACGCATTGGGGGGCAGTTTGTCGACCTGGTCGGCATAATCCTCGTCCCTGCGCCGTGCGACCATTACCCCCACCTCAATCATGACAAGACCGATCAGAAGGGGAAACAATTTGACCAGGATACCGTACAGTTGTTGTTGGTTTACATCGTAAAGGGGGAGGAGATAGCGGGATGCAAGATACAGGATTGCCAAAAGCAGGAAAACGGTAAGGAACAGACTGAGAAAAATCTGCCGCCCATAGTGTTTGTTCTCAGACATCGCAACCTCCCAACCAAACTTTACACCGATACAATAACTATAGTATCATATTTATTATAGAGGTTGAAGGATTGCATGACAAGAAAAATACCGTTGATATTCGCCCTAAGCCTAGGTATTTCCTTTCCTCTACTGCTCGCTTTTGCAGGAAAAGGTGGATATCTGCACAATAAATCGCTTATGACAGAAATTGAACAGTTGCGGTATGAGCAGGAAGTGCTGACACTGCAAGTGCAATCGTTATCCGACCAGAAGGAGCAAATGGGCAGCCGAGATGCTCTCAGGGATGCAGCGTTCAAATATGGTTACCAAAGCGACGGGGAGAAGGTGTATTACTTCGTTGATTCGGAAGAGGAAAGCAACGATCAGATAAGAGCTCAAACACGCTACGGGAATACGCCGCAATTCGAGGGGTGGCCGACGCAGGTGATTTTCGCGTTGGCTCTAGGCATTTCCTCACTTGGTACGGTATGCTATGCCCTGCTGGAGAAACGATGGAGACGACCCTATGAGTTTGATGCATGAGGAAGCGGAATTGCTCTACGCCTCGGTTGACGGGACTGTGGAGCGAGTGGTGCAGTTGCTGGAAGAAGGGCAGCTGGTGGTGCTTCCTTGCGATACCATCTATGGATTGAGTGGAGTCGTCGGCCAGACACTTTCCCAATTGCAGGAGCTGAAACCGGGACAACAGTATGCAGTGCTGGCCAGCTTGGAGCAGGCGCAACAGCTGTGTGTGGTTCCTTCCGATTTGGCCATGCACTGGCCATGTCCGCTTACCGCCATCCTTCCCAACCGGGAGGGAAACGGCAGTACCGCCATCAGGGTGCCAAAAGACCCCTTCATCCAGACTTTGCTTGCGCGTCTGGGAAAACCCATCTATTCAACGTCAGTGAATGACAGAGGCTACGCAATCACCAACATCACCGATATCATATTCACCTACAAGCAAAAGGTGCAGGCTATCGTCGTAGACCCAAACAGGAGGAGGGACACGCCCTCCACCCTTTTGGATTGTACGACCACGCCATACACCCTGCTTCGTTGCGGTGAATACGATGCTTCAGCGCTGCTGTCCTAGGCCTGGATTTTCCTTGCTTCCATGTAGTAGCGTTTTTCGTTCGCCTCTCCCATGGAGAAGGTCTTCCGGGGAAGAGCACTGTCCTTGATGATGGTATCGAAGAAGGTGGCTTTGGAAACGTCCGGCAGTATCAGGCCGCAGTTGCCTTTCTTGCTTCCCAACTTCTCGGTAACCGCTTCCCCGTGAATGTAGTCCACGGTTGCCAACTTCTGTGCAAGCAGTGAATCGATGACCAGTTGCAGTGTTCCTGCAGCGATGGATGCCATGCTGTCGGTGAGGCTGAAAACAAGAAGTCCCTCGCTGTCGCAGTAGCCGAAGCGCTGTACCCCGTCCACGGTATTGATCAGCGAATGCAGATGCTTCAGATCTTTTGCCGGTTCAGTCGTGTAGGAGGAGCAGACTTTTACAATCTCGGAAATAAAGGTCTGTCTGTCCAAGCCGAACAGGACACGGTGGATCGGTTCAAACTCCAAGCCAGGATCGAAGATGTTCTCCAGTTCCACCAGTGCATAGCGGGCAGGATGGGTTTTGCACTCCTCTTCAGAGAGTGTTTTCCTGATGTCCATCCAGCAACTTTTGGCGGTGGCAAGGCTGTGGTTCCCATCTCCCATGGCAAAGAGCAAGGGATTTTCGGGATCGAGCTTGCAGTGCATCGCTTCCACTGCGTCTGCAATGGCCTGCATGTCCTTTTGGGAATCCACCACCCACGCTTTGAGATTTCCGCCTTCAGCCATCAAGGGCGTATCATAGGCAAGATGCAATTCCGCACTCTTTGCAGCGAGCGGCTCAATGACCGAGCGCTTCTCGTCATTGATCAGGACCATGATGTGCGGCAACTCAAGCGGAGCATTCTTGCGGATCTCCTTTCTGGGAGGAATGCGTGAAAGGATGGTTCCTTCCGTGGCTCGGATGAGTGTCTTGGAATCTTTTGCATAGTCATAGGCTTCCAGATCAAGGGCGACCAGAAGACCCCAGCGACCGATGGCGCTGTGTGGGGTGGTGCGATGGATCAGGAAGAACGAGTTCGGGTAGACGGTGAACAGCTCCTTCTCAAGGTAGGAGCGCATCGTTGCATTGATGCTGTCAATGCGTACCTGCGGGTGTTCTTCCTCAAGATAGACTTCCGGGTAGATGAGGCGCAAGGTTGAAGGGGCATCCCCGACAAAAGCATCTGCTCTTTCCCAATAGTCCGGTTCTGAAGTATACTGGTCGCAAGCCACTACGGCCCATTTGTGAAGATCGACACCCTGTTTGGGAATCATGATATCGGCGCTTTTGAGCGCATACTGTGCGAGTTTGTCAGCTGCGTTGGACATGGTATATCCTCTTTGATTTATAAATATGGTAATATACTATTCCAATATTGATAAATCCGCAACATAAAGTGAGAAAATATGCGTAAAGCTATCATATTTACTGGCGGGGGTGCGCCGGCTTCCCTGAACAAATCCATCCTGTCAGATGCTGCTTTTGTCGTTGCCGCTGACAGTGGCTACGACACGGCACGAATGCTTGGATGCAAGGTCGACTTGTGTGTGGGTGATTTCGATTCCACACGCTTTTCTTCGGAAATCGAAAATTTGGAACATGTGCGCAGCCTGCGGGACAAGGATGAGAGCGACACGTTGCTGGCGATGCGAAGTGTATTTGACAGAGGTATTGATGAGTATGTGCTGATTGGGGGTGGAGGCTATCGTATGGACCATCTGTTCACCACATTTGCCCTCTTCGACTCCTGTCTTCCTCCCACACACTGGTTCACCGCCTATGAAACACTGGTCTTGGTAAAAGGGTACCATCGGTTTGAGAACCTGAGTACCCGCGATACGATCAGTTTTCTCCCTGCAGGGTTCTCAAGCCCGGTGGTTGTCACAGCGAAACAGCTTCAGTGGCCGCTGGAAAACCATCTGCTCTCCATGCAGACGCTTTCCCTTTCAAACCGACCCACCAACTCCTTCCTCGATGTGTTCGTGCAGGGCGGGAAATCACTCTTTGCCTGTTTCCCGGTTGCAGACAAGCAGGTGTAGGTGGTACCATCACCCTATGTTGCAAACTCGTCGGTTGCTGGCATTTTCCAGCAGGGTGCATACCTATACCTTGCTTTTGTATCTCTTTTTTTTCCTGGTATACATTCTGGGGAGTTTTTTTCCTGTCGACGCTTCGTTCGTGGCATTGTTGCAGTTCTCACTGCACTTGATCAGTTGGACAAGCCTTTTGTTCGGATTTTGGATTCTGGTTTTCTCCGTGGTCGTCTGGGTGAGTGACAGGGTCTTCCCCTTCAGCACCGCCATACTGACCGTAGGGAGGATGCTTGTTGTTTTTCTCCTGAGCCTTGTCGTGGCCATTCTGGAACAGGTGATACAGCAAGGTGTGGTAGTAAGTCTTTAGGGGAGTATCAAATGAATACTGGCAATATTTGTGCCATCAGAGGCGCCATTTGCATAGAAGCCGATGAACCGGACAGGATAGAGGCAGGTGCGGTCAAATTGTTTCGCTCCATTCTGGAAAGAAATGGTTTGCAAGAGGAGCAGATTGCCTGTCTTTTGATCACCCAGACTGGGGACCTCAGGAGTCGGAATCCGGCTACAGGTCTGAGAAAGGCTTCCCTGTGCGCGGTGACACCGCTTTTTTGTATGCAGGAGTTGGAGATAGAGGGGATGTTGGAACGGGTGATACGCATGTTGGTCATTCTCAACTGTTCCCTGGAAAAGACGGTTCCTGTCTTCCTTGATGGGGCTGAGAAGCTTCGCCCGGACCTTGCATTGCAAACGCTTGGTATTCAATAGAATATTGATTGCATAAATTTACCGTTTTCTGCATACTTCGATAAAATGGTACAGGTGTCTGGAGGACGGTTGGAATGCGTGTACAGGTCAGGCCGAGTGAGCTCAAGGGAACATTGCAGGTTCCAGGATCAAAAAGTCATACTATCCGTTGTGCCGTTCTTTCTTCTCTCGCAGAAGGGGAGTCGGTCATCAAAAATCCTCTTGCAAGCGGTGATGGGCTGAGCAGTTTGCGAGCTGCCCGCAGTTTTGGCATTGCAATAGAGGAAAAAGAGGATGGTTGGCTTGTGCAAGGCAGCGGCGGGCATCTCTCTCTTCCCCAGAATTGCATCGATACGGGAAACAGCGGAACCACAACCTGCTTCTTTACCAGCGTAGCATCCTTGGTGGATGGCTATACGGTCATCACCGGAGATGAGCAGATCCGCAGACGCCCGATCAAGATCCTGGTCGATGCACTCAATACGCTTGGAGCGAAAGCTTTTCTGACCCGCCCCAACCAAGCGGCCCCTCCGGTGGTGGTGCGTGGCCTTCTCAAAGGGGGAAGCGTAACCATCGATGGGTTCAACAGCCAATATGTTTCCAGTTTGTTGCTCTCCTCGGCTCTTGCCGAAAGAAGTACCGTCCTTACGGTACGAAACGCATTGGAAAAGCCGTATGTACGGATGACGCTCGATTGGATGCGTCGCTTTGGTGTTGAGGTTGCAAATGATCACGACTGCGAGCATTTTGTGCTTGAAGGGGGCCAGACCTATCACTCTCCCGGAATGTGCATAGTTCCTGCGGACTGGTCCGCGGTTGCCTTTCCCTTGGTTGCGGCTTCCATCACCAACTCCAGCCTCACGTTGGTGGGCCTGGACTTTGCTGACAGCCAAGGCGACAAGCGGGTTGTTCACATTCTGAGAGACATGGGTGCACAGATAAGCGCGGATGAAAAAGCGGGGACCCTTTTCGTTGAAGGGGGGAAGCCGCTGAGAGGGGGGCTGGTCATCGATCTGGGGGACATCCCCGATGCGCTGCCGGCCCTTGTGGTTGCCGCTACCCAGGCAGAAGGCGTGACCACCTTCACCAATCTGGCTCATGTGCGCATCAAGGAGACGGATCGGGTACAGGAAATGTATGAAAAGCTGACGTCTCTTGGGTGTGATGTGCGCATCGATTCCGATTCGCTCACGGTATACGGGCCCTGCAAGATCAAGGGAGGGGAGGTTTCTTCTTCCGACGACCACAGGATTGCAATGGCATTGGTTTGTGCAGGACTTGCTGCACAAGAGGAACTGACCATCACCTCCATAGAGTGTGCCGACGTCTCGTTTCCCCGGTTTTTCGAAAAACTGATGGCATGTGGGGCCGATCTCAAGCTCATCGAGGATGACTTGGTAAAATGAAAAAGGCACATCAGATTGCTGATATGCCTTTTTGAGCCGACTGTCAGGATTGAACTGACGACCCCGAGATTACAAGTCACGTGCTCTACCGCTGAGCTAAGTCGGCTTGGACTGTTGCACTATACCGAGTGAAAAACGGTCTGTCAAGCTACCCCATTTTCCTGATCTGTGAGTGAGTTTTCAGAAATTCCCAAACAGTTGGTTGACAAAAGGAACAATACTTTGTAATGTACGTTTGTCTTTGGCATGGAGAGGTTCCCGAGTGGCCAAAGGGGGCAGACTGTAAATCTGTTGGTTATACCTTCGAAGGTTCGAATCCTTCTCTCTCCAAATTGGAGGCCTTCTTCTTTGAGGAAGGCCTTTTTTCCGTCAGATACGTGCAGAAAGGGGTATTGATGCATTGTTTTTATGAGAAAGGTCTTCAGTTTTCCTGTGTAGAGGGCTGCGTTTACTGTTGCAGCTGTGAACCGGGGTTTGTTTTCCTTTCCAAAGAGGACCTTGAACGGCTCTGTCGCTTTACCTCGCTTGATGAACAGCAGTTCATTGCTACCTATTGCCGAAAAGTGAACATGGGTTCCTTTTCGATGATCAGTTTGTTGGAACGAGAGAATTTCGATTGTATTTTCCTTACCAAGCAGGGTTGCTCGGTCTACGAAGCAAGGCCGAAGCAATGTCGCACGTATCCGTTTTGGAGAAGCGTGATGGAAAGTCAGGAGAGCTGGGAGGCTGAAAAACAGTCATGTCCTGGAATCGGAAAGGGCAGGCACTATTCGAGGAGCGAGATTGATGCGCTTCTGCGAACCAAGGCCGGCCAAGAACCGATCCTCTGTTCCTAGGAACGGCCATGGCAAAAGTATCAGACTCGGTCCTTGAGCAGATCAAGGCACGACTCAGTCTCAGTGAAGTGGTCTCGGATTACGTCACCCTCTCTTCGCGTGGAGGCAGGCTGTGGGGCCTGTGCCCATTCCATGAGGAGAAGACCGCGTCTTTCTCTGTCGTCGATGACCAGGGATTCTACTATTGTTTCAGTTGCAAGAAGGGTGGCTCCATGTTTGATTTCATCATGGAGATGGAAAAGGTGCCTTTCCTGGAGTCTGTGAAGATTCTTGCAAAAAAGGCGAATGTGGAACTTGAGGATGAGACCCCAGAGGACAGGAAAAAGCGCGACCTTACGGAAACCTTGTATGACCTCTATGACAAGATTGCGGGTTCCTTCCATTTTTTGCTGGTCTCTTCTCCCGTTGGACTGAAAGCTCGGGAGTATCTGAAGGAGCGCAAGGTCGACCAGGCCATGTGGGAGACCTTCAATCTGGGGTATGCGCCTTCCGATGCCTCTTGGCTCTACAACTTTCTGCGCAAGCGGCACTACAGCGACGAGCTCTTGAAACAGAGTGGGTTGTTCAGCCAGAACAACACCTCCTATCCGCTGTTTCGCGATAGGTTGATGTTCCCCATCCGTACGTGGCAGGGAAAAACCGTAGCTTTTGGAGGGCGCGACCTTTCCTCGACGAGCAAGGCGAAGTACATCAATACCCCGGAGACCGTCATCTACAGCAAGAAACATAATCTGTTTGGACTGTATGAGTCCCTGGAGACGGTCAAAAAGACGCAGAAAGCGATACTTTGCGAAGGGAATTTCGATGTCGTGGCACTGCATCAGAGTGGGTTTACCAATGCCATGGCCCCGTTGGGCACTTCCTTTACCGACGAACAGGCAAAGTTGGTCAGACGCTACTGCAATTCCCTGGAAATCCTGTTTGACAGCGATAGGGCAGGATCGTCGGCTGCAGAAAAAGCGTTGGTGCTTGCCCAGCAGTTGGGATTGGAAAATTCCGCCCTGCAGCTGAAATCCGCCAAGGATGCTTCGGAGCTGGTGCAGAACTACGGGGAAGATCAACTGAAAAGGGAACTGCAACAGCCGATGCAAGGGTTTCGTTATCTTGTAAACAATGCGGTAAACAAGTATGATATACTGACGTCCAAAGGCAAATCTGCAGTTTTTACCACTGTGAGACCATATTTGGATGCCACGCAGTCGTCTATTGAGAAGCAAGATATGATCAAAAGCTTGGCTGCAGTACTGAATGTGGATGAATCATCGATCCTCGATGATTATTCGCGGAAGACAACGCCCGCTGCAAGGACGGTCGAACCGGTGACTGGAAAACAGGCAAAGCCCCTGAACCCAGCCACCATTTCCGTGGATCTGTATGCGATGTTGACCTTGGTCAACAACCGTGAGTTGTATCTGCAGACACGATACAAACTTGCTGTGGAAGATTTGGAGGATGCCGAGGCCGTTGCACTCTATGATGTGTTGGAAGAAGCTGCTCGTGAGGATGTGGGAAAGCATGACGAGTATATCCTTCAGATGATTGAGGATCCGCAGTTGCACAGTGACGTTGCATCTTCTTTTGCCAGGGAGGAGTTCAAGCTTGCTCCCCAGAAGGTACTCAATGAAGCGGTAAACAGGATCCAGTTGAGGACATATGAAAAGAAACGGATGAGCAACAAGCGGCTCTTGGACATCAGCCTTCATGATGGCACTGAGGACGAAGGGATTGAGGATTTGCTTCGGGAGAAGACTGAGATAGATGCGAAAATCGCAGAACTCAAGAGTGCTCTCGGGCAGGATATTTAAACAGGGGTAGGTAGATATACAGATGCTTGATGAAAACATTTCGCAGGCCATTGTCAAAGACATGGTTGCGCGCTCAGCAGAGACCGGACATGTGACCAAGGATGAGATTCGCAAAGCCCTGGGACCACAGAATGCCACGGATGAGGCTGTCGATGAAATCATGCAAACGCTCAGCGATCTTGAGATAGCGATTTCTGAGAATGATGAGCCCCCTGCTGCAGGGCTGTATGCGGATGGTCCCTCACCGGACGAAATCGATACGGATCTGGGGGAAGAGCCCGATGAAGACGACCTGCTCGTTGACGACTCCCTTGAGGATGACGACGAACTGGGCGTTGATGCCTTGATCGATGACTTCCCCGATCATCATGAAGCCGACAAGAGTGCTGACAAGAAGAGCGGCAAGGATGACGGTGATGACGATGAGGATGAGGATGAAGCCAGCCTCGATGATGATGAGGATGGCTCTCCTTCGATCAAGCACGCCTGGAGCGGCATCGGAACCGATGACGACTCTGTGGGCAGTGGAGAACACTTTGTCGATATTTCCAGCCTTGACGATCATGATGGCGATATTGATCACATCCGGCACAATACGATTCTTGGGACTGATAAGAGCGACACCAGTGGTGACGATCCGATCAGGCTCTACCTGCGTGAGATCGGCAAAGAGAATTTGCTGACTGCTGACCAGGAAGTAGAGTTGAGCAAGAAGATGGAAGATGGTGCCCTGATCATCAAGGAGGTCATCCAGGAGAGTGGGGTGATGATCACCCGTTTCTACGAGATCATCAAGACGCTCAACACCAAGATCGAGGGGCAGGAAGAAGAGTACAACGCAAAGGACTACAAGGAGCTTGTCACCAACCAGAAGCGCTTCTCGCAATTCTACAAGGAACAACTCAAGGATGTGCAGGCAGCCCTGAAGAACTATATTGCCAAGAAAGAGCAGATGATCAGCAGCGGTGAGGATGTACTCAACGATGAGACGCTTGCCAAAACGAGAGCCACTCTGCTCAAGAAACTTGCGAAAGTTGAGTTGCAGCCCGAGGAGATCACCTCCTTTACCCATGACTTTGTCGATGCTGAGAACAAGATTCGCTCCTACAAGGAGAAGAAGCAGCAGCTTGAGAACAAGCTGCACATCAGCTCAGCAAAGGAGTTGCGTCAGCTTGGCCGTGATTTGGCCACCCAGAGCCGCAGCGCAAAGATTGAGGAAGATCTTCACCTCAGCAGTGATACGATCAAAGATCTCATCAGGGAGCTTCAGCTTACCGACAAGGATCTGAAGCAGATTGAGTATCAGTTTGAGGAGACGTGCGAGAACATCCTGGTCCACTCGACCAAGATCAAGTATGGCCAGAAGATGATGAAGGATGCGAAGGATCGTCTGATCCGCGCAAACCTGAGACTGGTCGTCTCCATTGCAAAGAAGTACACCAACCGTGGACTTCACTTCTTTGACTTGGTTCAGGAAGGAAACATCGGTCTGATCAAGGCTGTCGAGAAGTTTGAATACCGCAAAGGGTTCAAGTTCTCAACCTATGCCACTTGGTGGATTCGCCAGGCGATCACCCGTTCCATCAGTGATCAGGCTCGTACCATCCGTGTCCCAGTACACATGATCGAGCAGATCAACAAGGTTGTTCGGGAGTCGAGGATGCTGATGCAATCCCTAGGTCGCGAACCGACCGATGAGGAAGTGGCTGAGAAGCTCGGCTGGACCGAAAGCAAGGTCAAGGCAGTGAAGAATGTTGCCCGTGAGCCGATCAGCTTGGAGACTCCCGTCGGTGAGGAAGAGGATTCGTTGTTGAGCGACTTCATCGAAGACAAGGAAGTCGAAAACCCGGCAACCCAGACAGCCTATTCCTTATTGCAGGAACAGCTGAAGGATGTGCTTGCCACCTTGCCTGCTCGTGAGCAGGAAGTGTTGAAGATGCGTTTTGGCCTTGAGGACGGATATTCGTTGACACTTGAGGAAGTGGGATTGTATTTTGAAGTAACCAGGGAACGTATCCGCCAGATTGAGGCAAAAGCACTCAGAAGGTTGAGACACCCCAAGCGCAGCAGAAAATTGAAGGATTTCATTTGAGAGATACAGGGAGAAGATGATGGAAGAAGCAGTAGTATTTGCAAAGCTCAGCCAATTGCAGGAAGACCTGACCGTACGGTTTGCCCTTGAGGATGAGATTGTCAAGTTGCCGAGGGATCTGAAGGTCAAGCAGGAGCTGCTGGACAAGATCAACTTGGAATATATTGATGAGCATACGAGAAGTGAAACTGCCAAGGATGATTTCAAGAGCCTTCGCATCCAGTACGATGATGCGGTGCATGCCCGCGAGAACTCTGAAAAGCAGATGGAGCTTATTTCCACCCAGCGCGAGTTCGAAGCCCTCGAGAAAGAGATCAAGGACGCATCGGCCAAAGAGCAGAATCTGCTCAAGCTTCTGCACGTGAAAGAGAAGCAGGTGCATGAGTTCAGCGAGAGGCTGACCGAGAAGGAACAGCTGATGACCCTGCAGAAGCAGGAAGTCGATTCCGAGGCCAGCAAGATCGAAGCTTTGCTCGCTGAGAAGAGATCTCAGCTTGAGGCGCTTTCCAAAAAGTGCGATGGCTACATCGGCGGGGATATCACCGAGGACCTGTACAACAAGTTCTGCAGTATTGTGAAAAACAAGAAGGGCAAGGGGATTGTTCCCATCCATGGGCTTGTTTGCCAGGGCTGCCACATTGTGCTTCCGATGCAGTTTGTGAACGTGGTTCGTGCTGCCAAGGAAATTGAGTTCTGCCCGTATTGCAGCCGAATCCTCTTCTATGAAGAGATTGAGGGTGCTGAGGAGCAGTTCCGTAAGAGCATCGAAGACATTGATATCGAGGAAGGCGGTTTGGCCGACTTTGTCGACAGCAGTGAATTCGACGATTTGCTGTAGGTTTTTTTCAAGGTAGGCTAGATGATCGCGGGCGGCCTTCGGGCCGCGTGAGGAAAGTCCGGGCTCCATAGGACATGACGCCGGGTAACACCCGGGAGCGGTAACGCTATAGAGAGCACCACAGAAAATATACCGCCGGCTAGCCGG